>NZ_JAFIDN010000001.1:0-300000 GCF_017921895.1 Natronogracilivirga saccharolytica | reverse complement strand
ATCGTGCCCGGGTCGGGCTTACCGGCAGTCTGACTGATATGATCTCCGTAAATATTGTTGCCGGGGCTGTTGAGCCACCGGACAGGACTCCAAGGCTTGTCAACGGCTTTGTTGACCTTGATCTGCATCCCATGCTTACTGTTCGCACCGGCCAGTTCCTGGTCCCGTTCGGACTGGAAGGTCCGGAACCCATTTTCCGTAATCCGGCGATTGAGCGCACAGAAACTATCCAAAGGCTGAATGTGCATGCCATGTTCCGCGATATCGGTATTCAGGCCTTTGGTTCGCACGAAAATGTCACATATGCCATTGCACTGGTAAACGGAACCGGTGCCAATAATCCGGAGCAGATCGATCCCAAGGATCTGTTGGGACGATTCGGCTATCAGGCTTCTTCGGAGCTTAATCTTGGCTTGTCGTTCCACATCGGACAGTATCCTGTTGGAAATGTTGAGCGCGACCGGTTCCGTCTCGGGGTGGATGCCACCTATCGCGCAGATGAATTGCTGTTGCGGGGAGAGTACATTTTCCGGAAGGATCAGCGCGTGGGTACAAGTGATCGCGATCATTTCGGGGGATATCTGCTGGCCGGTTACGACCTTACGGATGAACTGCAGGCCATCGCCCGGTTCGAAATGCTTCATCCCAATTCTGATGCGGATTTCTCGGATGCCGGCTTCACCAGTATCACTGCCGGGCTGAATTACTACTTTCAGGGACACAATCGTGTTAGCGTCAATTATGAAATCCGTAATGACAGACGATCTCAGCACGATCCCGGTAACTTGCTGACGGTTCAAATGCAGGTTGCCCTGTAGCGTTTTATTGGGAATGATGGGTGAGACCGCTTGTATCTAAATTTTTAAACAGATGTAACATGCCCGTGATCCGATCGGTTGCCGGGCACACAGACACCTGATTAGTTACGTGTCGGGCATTACATCTGATCACATAAATCCAAACACTAAGCACATGAATTCGCTGGGCATTCGCCATGAAGACAAATATGCTCCGGAGCGACGCACGCCGCTGGTTCCTTCGGATGTCCGGAAACTTGTCAATGAACACGGCATACCCGTTTATGTGGAAAGATCACAAAAGCGGATTTTCACTCATGCCGAGTTTGAAGATGCCGGTGCAGGGATAGTTGATGATGTTTCTTTTTGTGACATTGTGCTGGGCGTCAAGGAGATGCCGGTCGGATCATTCCGGCCCGGAATGGTCTGTGTGTACTTTTCCCATGTCATCAAAGGACAACGACAGAATATGGCAATGCTCAGGGATATCATGGAATCCGGGGCGACACTGATCGACTATGAGCGCATTCTGGATCAGAACGGGAATCGCCTGATCTTTTTCGGCCGGTATGCCGGGATCGCCGGTATGATCAATACATTATGGTCGACCGGGCAGCGATATGAGAAACTGGGAAAGGCTACACCGTTTTCAACAATAAAACAGGCTTCCCGTTATGACTCGCTTGAAGCTGCCAAAGAGGACATCCGGCGGTCCGGAGAAGCCATTGCCTCATCCGGACCCGGAGAAGGGGCAGGTCCGCTCATATTCGCCGTAACCGGTGACGGAAACGTGGCTCAGGGTGCGCTTGAAATACTGGATCTGCTTCCCGTCACAGAGCTGGCTCCGGGCGAACTGAGGGATCTTGACCGGTCCCGGCTTGACCCCGGTGCCATTTACAAGGTGAATCTGATTCCGGCCGATTACATGGTCCATAAAAAGGGCAAGAAGTTCTCGTTACAGGATTACATCGCCTTTCCGGATCATTATGAATCCCGTTTTGAGGAGTTCCTTCCCAATATAAATGTGCTGGTAAACGGTATTTATTGGGATGAGCGCTACCCTCGTCTGGTAACCAAAAAATGGCTTAGAGAAAAAAATCAGCATCTGAATGTGATTGGCGATATTACCTGTGATCCGGATGGTTCGGTGGAATGCACTGTCAAAGCCACGGAGATCGAGGATCCTGTTTTTGTTTATGACCCGGAAACCGATTCTCATAACATGGGCTTTGACGGACCGGGCGTAACCGTCATGGCTGTTGACATCCTGCCGAGTGAACTGCCCCGGGAAGCCTCCAAACAGTTCAGCAGTCTGCTGTCTCCATGGATTCCGCATCTTGCGGCCGCTGATTATGATGACTCTTTTGCCGATCTGAACCTTCCGCCGGAACTGAAAGGGGCGGTCATCGTCCACAAAAAGAAGCTGACGCCCGATTATGGTTATCTGAAGGCATATCTGAATCAGGTCTCCGGATAGCAATTTCGTACGTCAAGCCGGTTTCCGGGCTTCCGTGTGTTGCCGCTTTTGTATCAGCACCGGAAAAACGGCAGCGGCAATCAGGGCTCCCATCCCGGTCCGCGCACAACCCGGCCCGGCTTTGCTCCGGTGTGCTCGCCATCCTTCACCACCGGCGTGCCATTGACCAGCACAAATGCCACACCTTCAGCATATTGATGCGGATTTTCATAAGTGGCATGGTCCTGAATCTGTTCCGGATCAAAAATTACTATATCGGCCTTATAATCTTCATCAAGGCGACCGCGCCGGTCATCAATACCGAGAATTTCAGCGGGCTTGAGCGTCAGACGGTGGATGGCATCCTCCAGTGAGACAAGCTCTCTTTCACGGACATATTCGCCCAGCAGTCTGGCAAAATTTCCATAGGCTCTCGGATGAGGGCTGCGGTCGAGAAAGACACCTTCGGCTGCAAATGAGCCCCCGTCCGAACCAAACGTCATCCAGGGGAGCTGAACCTGCTTCTCCAGATTCTCCTCAGACATCAGAAAATAGACGGCATTAACGGTGTAATCATCTTCGGTTATCAGGTCAAGCACGGTTTCAGCGGGATCGGTACTGCGTGAGCGCGCCACCTCAGCAAGGGTCCAGCCGACATAGCGCTGCAGGTCATCAGAGCGGAATCCGGTAAGCAGTATGTCATCCGGCGACTCCACCATCTGAAGGAAATTCTCCCAATCGGTATCTTCAGACTCCATTTCAGCGATAATATCGGATCGCATGGTGGGATTCTGAAAGCGTTCGATCATCGATTCTCTTTCCCCTTCGCGCGCCCATGGGGGAATAATTGCCGAAAGGCGGGTCGCCGCAGCGGTATACATGTACATGTTGGATGTAATGTTCATCCGCTCCTCACGGGCCTGCTCCACCATATCAATAACCTCGTCAATTTTGTGCCAGTTATTCTTGCCTGCGGCCTTGAGGTGGTGAATATGTGCATCAATTTCCGCTTCTTCTGCAATCTGAAGCATTTCGGAAACGGCCTCAATGAAGCGGTCCCCTTCACTGCGCAAATGGGTAGCATAAATACCTCCGTATTCAGCGGCTGCTTCGGAAAGGGCAATAAGTTCTTCAGTGTCGGCATACCATGCCGGAGCATAGATCAGCGCTGTGCTCAGGCCCATGGCCCCTTCCTGCATGGCCTCGCGCACCAGGTTCTGCATTCTCTGAAGCTGGTCGGGGGTGGGTGTCCGGTCGTCCCGGCCAAGTTCGTGAATTCTGACTGTAGTGGCACCAACAAACGAAGCTATATTCGGAGAAACACCGCGGTCTTCAAGATGCTCAAGAAACTCCCCGAGTGTCCGCCAGGTCACATCATACGTGATGTAACTCTGATCCTGCTCTCTGATGAGTGCCATACGGTCGGTTAATGGTCCCATAGACCATCCTTCTCCCATGACTTCCAGGGTCACACCCTGCTTGATGTTGCTCATGGAGCGCCCGTCCTCGATCAGCGGTTCATCTGCCCAGCTGAGCATATTTATGAATCCGGGAGCCACGGCCATGCCCCCGGCATCAATGACTTCGGGGGCTGAGATATCATCGGGGAGATTACCGGTGTGGGTGATTCGGCCGTTCAGAATGGCCAGACCGCCTTCAGCGCTGCTGTTGCCGGACCCGTCGTAAATGATGCCGTTTGTGATGATAACATCGTGGGTGTGTCTTTCACAGGCAGCCAGGAGCAGCAGAGAGGCCAGAAACAGCACAAATGTGCAACTGACTGTATGCGCTGATGAGTAATCAATCGTTACAGATGAGGAAAAGCGACGCAGGGTTGATATGATGGAAAAGGACAGCATAGCGGTATTTTGCATTATTGGTCTGGTGTCTTACGGATGATAAGAAAATACACCTTTCCCGAAACAACTTTTCTTTTCGATGAATTATGCCCATTTTACAGTTACGGCGTAATGTTTTTCACCGAAACAAATCACAAAAGAGGTGAACATGATAAAAAAAGCGAGTGCAATATTATTATTTGCAGGCCTGATGGTTATGAACACAACAGTATTTGCCCAGGATGAAGCTGAAGTAGATCAGCGAATGGCGCAGATAGTTGAAGAGTACATGAACACCAAAGACGGTCTTGTTCATGACAGGGACGATCTGGCAGCCGCCTGGGCGGAACGCCTTGAAACCACTCTTGCCACAACACCCAATGAAATATTTCATGAAGATGATCTCCCGACATGGCAGAGTTACCAGCAAACCATGCACGGAACGGTGGGTGACCTTGTTGATGCCGAGAGCATTGAAGAGCAGCGCCAGGCACTGGCCGAAGTATCATCCGACCTTAAGGCGCTGATCGAGGAGTTTGGCAGCGGAGGCAGTGATATATTCGTCTTTGCATGTGAAGATCTTGATGAAGACATGATCTGGCTGCATACTTCCGAAGAGGTTGGCAATCCCTACCACGGCGTGGAAAATACCGATTGCGGAGAGGTCATCGAACAGCTTTAGGCCTGTTGAAAAAACGTGCAGGCCCGGGGATTAACTCCGGGGAAATTAAACCGCATCCTGGTTCCTGCTCTGTGATTTGCCACTTTTGACAAGGTCATCGATTATCTTCAGGTTCAGATCCTGAAAATCGTCGATGACCTTGTCACAGGCTAAAAGCTCATCGCGCCTGTGGGTTGTTGTGACACCGATGACGCTTGCACCGGCACGCTTTCCGGCCTCAATACCGGGCAGGGAATCTTCTATTACAACGCACCCGGAAGGCGGCACCCCTATCACTTCGGCAGATTTCAGATAGATATCGGGGTCAGGCTTGCCTTTACTGACATGCGATGAGTTCAGTACAGCATTGAAATATCCTGCGATTCCGGCTCGTGAAAGGATAAAATCGGCATTTTCAGCGGGGGCGGAAGTGGCAACGGCCACAGGAATCTCCGCGCGGCTGATCTCATCAATAAATGCAAGCAGTCCCGGCAGTAAATGCTCTTCAGGAGAGAACATGGATCGGAACAGGCGCTCTTTCTCATCCGCCAGTATTTGAGCTTCTTCCTTGCTGATGCCGGTAAACATTTTCGGTATCCACTCCTTGTTGGTTCTGCCCGAGATATGCTGCCGGAAAAACGCATCGGTCAGCTCTTTTCCGTGGTTTTGACAAAATGTATGAATAGCCTGCCTGTGCACAGGATTGCTGTCCGCAATCACACCGTCCATATCGAAAAGAATACCAAATCCTGAATTATTCATGGGAAATATTGTTTAAAAAAGCGGGGAATCAAATAAAGGCGGAAAAACCAGTCCCGATTTGTGCCACATCGGGAGGTTTGCTAAATTTCCGGCTCCAATGCAAAAGAATCGGAATGGGTTAAGCAGACTGCATTTCAGCCAAAAAACGCAACTACCAATATACGAAACCGGGTCGGTTGTTTTGGGTCTGATCTGAGGATAACAAAGTATTTCTGATAATGTCAAAACATCATAACCTTCAGTCAGGGACAGATGCCGGAATGTCATCATGCTTATTCATCTTCACACAAAGGGGCAGGTACAAATCCTTCTGTGTGAGTTCATTCTGATTAAATGAATCCGGAGTTAAACACATGATACATACTATGACTAACACTAATTTGGAGCCGCACTTGTTTCGCCGTTCTTTCCTGCCGGCGATGTTTGCAGCACTGCTGCTGCTCTCGGGATTGTTCCACTCATCTGCGATGGCATCAGACGAGGACACCCGGTTGCTGAGATTTCCCACCATTCACGAAAATCAAATCGTATTCTCCTATGCCGGAAATCTCTACACCGTTTCGGTTCACGGAGGAAATGCACGCCGCCTGACCAGCCACGAAGGCTACGAAATTTTTCCGCGCTATTCTCCTGACGGCACCCGCATCGCTTTTACCGGACAGTATGACGGCAACACCGAAGTCTATGTCATCCCTTCCGGTGGAGGAGAACCGCAGCGCAAAACCTACACGCCGACACTGGACCGTGATGACGTGGCCGACCGGATGGGCCCGAACAACATCGTTATGGACTGGACACCGGACGGTGAGCAGGTCCTGTTCCGGTCCCGCAAGCGCGAGTTCAATTCCTTCAAGGGACATCTGTATCTGACCGATCCCGACGGAGACCTCGCACAGCAGCTTCCGCTGCCGCGCGGCGGGTTTGCCTCATACTCCCCCGACGGCTCAAAACTGGCATACAACCGGGTATTTCGTGAGTTCCGCACCTGGAAACGATATCGCGGTGGCCAGGCCGACGATATCTGGGTGTACGACTTTGATACCAAAGAGACCATTCAGGTTACCGACAGCGAGGGGCAGGACATCATCCCCATGTGGCATGGTGACATGATCTACTTCATTTCCGACAGGGAAGAAAGCGGCCGTATGAACCTCTATGTCCATGACCTGGAATCGGATGAGACCCGCAAACTTACCGATTTCACCGAGTTTGACATCAAATTTCCCTCTATCGGGAAACGGCATATCGTATTTGAAAACGGCGGGTATATTTACCGGTTCAATCTGTCAACCGAAGAAAAAAACCGCGTACCCATCCGGGTTAAGGATGATCGCATAACCGGGCGCGGCGGACTTGTGGATGCCAGTGAGTTTATTCACTCCTATGATGTCGCTCCGGATGGCAGCAGAGTTCTTTTCGGCGCACGGGGGGATATTTTCACCGTGCCTGCGCGGAGCGGAATTACCCGTAACCTCACACAATCATCAGGTGTGCATGACCGCAACCCGGTCTGGTCGCCGGATGGTGAATATGTGGCGTTTATTTCAGATAAAACCGGAGAAGATGAAATATACGTCAAGCCTCAGGACGGATCGGGTGAGAAGCAGCAGATCACCACGGATGCCGATACATACAAGTACCGGATGGTTTGGTCACCCGACAGCCGGAAACTGCTCTGGGCCGATAAAAAACTCCGGCTCAACATGGTCGATGTGGAAACGGGCGAGGTGACTGTTGTCCGTGAGGCCGAAGCCTGGGAGTTTTCGCAGTACACATGGTCGCCGGACAGCCGCTGGATTGCCTACACGCTTCCTGAAGTCCGGACCATGAGCCGGGTCTGGCTGTATTCCGTTGAGGATGATGAGCACTATGAGGTCACGAAGGGATGGTACTCAGCCGGAAATCCCGAGTTCAGCCGCGACGGCAAATACCTTTACTTTGTTTCCAACAGGGATTTCAACCCGATTTACAGTCAGACCGAATGGAATCATGCCTACGCTGACATGCAGCGGATTTATTTCGTGACGCTGCAGGCGGATGAGTCCTCACCTTTCAAGCCCGAAAACGACGAAGTTTCGTTGAACAACAACGAAGAGGAGGATGATAACGGTTTCGATCCTTCAGAGTCTATCCCGGTTGATACCGAGGGCATCGGTAACCGGATTGTCGATCTGCCTGTTCAGCCGTCCAGCTACGGCAATCTGCAGTCTGTCGGCAACCGGATCTATTATCAGCGCAACGGAATGAGAGACCAGCAGACCATGCTCCTGTTTTATGACCTCGAAGCCAAAGAGGAGCAGACCGTAGGTGCTTTCAACGGCTATCGCATCACTGCCGATGGCAAAAAAATGCTTCTTGTACAGGGCGATGATTATGCTGTTGTTGATCTGCCCTCCCAGGAAGCCGAGCTGGATCCCAAGGTTGATCTGTCCGATGTGAAAGTTCGTCTGGACCGCACCGAAGAATGGGTGCAGATCTTCAACGAAAGCTGGCGGCAGATGCGCGATTTCCTCTACGCTCCCAATTTGCACGGAGTCGACTGGGAAGCTATTCGGGAGACATATCGTCCGCTTGTCGATCATGTGGCCCATCGCAATGACCTGACCTATGTTATCGGCGAAATGATCGGTGAACTCAATGTTGGCCATGCCTATGTCGGTGACGGTGACCGCAGGGAAGCTGACCGCACACCGATGGGCAGACTCGGCGCCGAGCTCGACCGTGATGATGAAACCGGGTTTTATCGGATCGACCGTATACTCAGAGGAGAAAACTGGGAGGATTCCCGACGGTCGCCGCTTACGGAAGTCGGGGTGGATATTTCGGAAGGACAGTATATCGTCCGTGTCGACGGTAATTCCACAGCTGAAATGACCAATATCTACAAGTCATTGATCGACAAAGCCGAAAAGCCTGTCATTTTGAGCATCAATGACGAGCCCGGGCTGTCAGGCGCGCGGGATGTCGTCATCAAGCCTGTTTCCGACGAGCTGGACCTCTACTACTACAACTGGGTTCAGGAGAACATCAGAAAGGTAAATGAGGCATCCGATGGCCGCGTCGGCTACATCCACATTCCGGACATGGGTCCGGGCGGACTCAACGAGTTTATCAAGCATTTTTATCCGCAGCTCAAGAAGGAAGCATTGATTATCGATGTGCGCGGCAACGGCGGCGGCAATGTTTCGCCGATGATCATCGAGCGGCTGCGGCGTGAACTGGCCATGGTCGACAAGCCACGCAATGCCGTGCGTCGTCCCGATCCGAGTGCGATGATGCTCGGTCCCATGGTGACCCTGATCGATCAGTTCTCGGCATCCGACGGCGACCTGTTCCCGTACCGGTTCCGCAAGCATGAGCTGGGCAAGCTTATCGGTACCCGGACATGGGGTGGCGTGGTCGGTATTCGCCAGACACTTCCCTTTGTGGATGGGGGATATCTGAACAGGCCGGAGTTTGCATCATACGACACCGACGGGGAGGAGTGGATTATCGAAGGCGTTGGTGTGGAGCCGGATATGTACGTTGATAACGATCCCGCAAAAGAGTATGGGGGAATTGACGAACAGCTCAATGCCGGTGTGGAGCATCTGCTTGAACTGCTTGAAGAGCATGACTTCAGCTTGCCGGATCCTCCTGATTATCCCATCAAGCGCTGATGTCGTTCAACGACTTAATCAGATTCAGATAGTCTGATGATCTCAAAAGCCATGGGCCTCACAGGTTCATGGCTTTTTTAATCCATTCAATCACTGAAGCGGAAGGTAAGTCCCTGTTTGCCGGCAGACAAGGTAACCGTACCTCCATGCTGAAGCTTTCCGAACAGCAGCTCATCGACCAGCTTGTTCTTAATGTTTTCCTGGATGACGCGGCTCATCGGCCGGGCTCCGTAGGAGGGGTCGTACCCTTTTTCCGCCAGCCAGTGCACAGCCTTCTCTGTGAGGCGAATTCTGACTTTTTTATGGCGTAGCTGCTCCTCAAGTTCCTTGATGAACTTGTACACAATACTTTCTATGACATTCTTGTCCAGATGATTGAAGATGACAATGCCGTCGAGACGGTTCCGGAATTCCGGACTGAAGTGCTTTTCGATGGCTTTTTTGGGATCGCCGCCGGGTTTTGCTTCTTTTCCGGAAAATCCGATAGGGGGACTGGCAAGCTCGCGTGATCCGACATTGGAAGTCATGATCATCAGTACGTTCCGGAAATCAGCCTTTCTTCCCGTGTTGTCAGTCGCCGTGGCATAGTCCATGATCTGCAGCAGGATGTTGAAAATATCGGGATGCGCCTTCTCGATCTCATCAAGCAGCAGCACCGAGTTTGGCTGACGGCGGATGGCATCGGTAAGCAGGCCGCCCTGCTCAAAACCGACATAGCCGGCCGGGGCGCCGATCAGTCTGGAAACGGTATGCTTCTCCATGTATTCACTCATGTCAAACCGGATGAGGGGCAGGCCGAGGTGATCGGCAGCCTGCCGGCATAGTTCGGTTTTTCCGACTCCGGTGGGACCCGAGAACAGAAAAGTACCAACCGGTCTTGAATCGTTGCCGAGTCCTGCCCGGCTTCGTTTCACCGCGGTAACAAGTGAGGTGACAGCCTTCTCCTGGCCAAAAACATTCTGGTTCAGTTTGCTTTCCAGGTCCCTCAGGCTCTCTTTTTCTTCACCGCCGACTTGCTGTACCGGCACGCGGGCCATTTTTGATATGAGTTTCTCAACATCACGAACCGAAAGCTGTTTGCGTTCACCCGGCTGGAGCGAGACCTGGGAACAGGCTTCGTCTATAACGTCAATAGCCTTGTCTGGAAGCCGCCTTTCTGTGAGATATTTGGATGAAAGCCGCGTGGCCGCCTCAAGTGCTCCGGTCGGGATCTTGAGCCCGTGGTACTCTTCGTAAACATTCTTCAGCCCCTTGAGAATGTTTACCGTAGTCGGTATATCCGGTTCATTGATCTCAATTTTCTGGAATCGCCGTGACAGAGCCCGGTCTTTTTCAAAATGGTTCTTATACTCTTCGAATGTTGTCGCACCGATGCAGCGGATGGCACCGTCGGCGAGCAGGGGTTTCAGCATGTTTGAGGCATCCAGGGTACTCGATCCGGCAGCTCCGGCACCGATGATATTGTGAATTTCATCGATGAACAGGATGACGTTTTTCTTTTGCTGCAGCGATTTCAGCACCCCTTTCAGCCGCGCCTCGAAATCACCGCGGAATTTGGTGCCGGCCAGCAGCGCCCCGAGATCCAGGGCGTAAATCCGGAAATCCTGAATCCGCTCCGGCACTTCCTGCTGCACAATCTTTTGAGCCAGCCCCTGGGTAATCGCTGTTTTACCCACTCCGGGATCACCCACGTAAATCGGATTGTTCTTCTGACGCCGGCAAAGGATTTCTATGCTTCGCTCAATTTCCAGCTCACGTCCGATTACCCTGTCAAAATGTCCTTCGCGGGCTTTGGCTGTCCACTCCTCCGTGTACAGTTCAAGCAGGTCCGTCTTCTTTTTTCCGGCCTGACCGGGCCGCTTCCGGCCGGTTTGCGGGTCTCCGGGAGACGGCTGGCCGTCTGCACCCGGAAAAGAAGCACCATGCCCCCCTTCAGCACCATCACGCCCCAAATGACCATCAACGCTGTCAGCCCCGTCCGGACCCTCCTCACCATCCGGGCCCTCATCCATCTCTTCAAAGAACGCCTCGCCGCTCTCCTCGTCATATCCGCCCTGTCCGTTATCTCCTTCCTCTGACAATTCCTCATCAGGATCTTCAAAACCGGGCTTGGAAATACGATGGGAGACGTAGTTCAGAATATCCAGCCGGCTTACTCCCTGTTTCTCAAGATAGAAAACGGCATGGCTCTCCTTTTCGGCAAACATGGAGATCAGTATGTCACCAACACTGGTCTCTTCCTGTTCTGCAGCCCGGCTGTGCATGAGTGCCCGTTGCAGCGTCCTCCGGAACCCGATAGTGTGGACTGGCTCGAGTGACTCATTCTGACGCCGGGGCATGTGATGGTAAAAATCGTCCAGATCCGAAAGCAGCATGGCAATATCCGTGCCGCTGCGACGGAGAATGCGGCTTCCCGGCTCATCGTTTGCAATGGAATGCAGCAAGTGTTCCAGGGTCACCATTTCATGGTTGAAATGGCTCGCCATCAAGTAGGAGTTTCTGAGAACCTGGTCGAGTGTTTTGCTGATCATGTGGATTTGTGACTCTGAATATGTTGTTTGGTATGAATATACTGAGGGAGGTGTTTTGCCGGCAGCCGGACAAACAGGCGCTGCCGGTGCCGCGTCAGGTTTCTTCCATTGTACATCGCAGCGGAAACCCAGCCTCTTTGCTGCTTCTTGCTACCATATCCACTTTGGTTTCTGCAATATCGCGGGTGTAAATGCCGCATACTCCCGATCCCTTCCGGTGGACATCATTGGTGATGGCAACCGCTTCAGGCACGGATTTGCCGAAAATGCCGGTCAGCACACTGACCACAAAATCAAATGTGGTATAATCATCATTCAGCAGAATCACCTTGTACATAGGCGGTTCTGTGATTTTTTCCCTGGTTTTTTCGCGTGTTTTGGTTTGATCCTGAAATTCTGTATCCGGCATATTTTGTAACGGTTTCGTATACGATATTCACACAATCTGGCCATCTGCCCAGAGAAGAAAATTTATCATGATTCGCGTTCGTTTTCTATTTTAAAAACAGAAACATTTTCGCAACGAATATCAATCAGCTAAAATTATCGCTTGTGCGGCCGGTTTGCAACTCGGCCGTTTACACTCACCGGATTCTTCTTATATTGTCCGGCACATTGATTCCGGGTTTACAGTCAATATTTATGTTGAGGTAATAATACATTTGGTTTTATGGGCAACCAGAACAAGACAGTAAAGATATTCAATCTGGATTTTGAAGTGGAAGGTGCCGTGCGCCGGAACCTGCTGCGCCTGGGCAGAAAACCGCTGGAAGGACTCCTTTCTTTCAAAGGACTGAATAATTTGTACAACGATGCACGCAACTACGAAACCGACCAGGGTTTTTATGACAAGCTGCTGGAGAGAATGAATGTGAATTATCATATCTCCAAAAGAGATATGGAGCGCATCCCGAAAGAGGGACGAGTCGTTGTTGTTGCAAATCATCCGTTCGGAGGAATTGAAGGTATTATTCTTGCCTCCCTGCTGCGATCCGTCCGCGATGACTCGAAAATTTTTGCCAATTACATGCTGGAACGCATTCCCGAACTGCGGGAAGTGTTCTTTTTTGTCGATCCCTTTGGCGGCAGGGAATCTGTAAGAGCCAACCTGGCAACCATGAAGAAGTCCATACAGTGGCTGCGGGATGATCATATGCTGGGAATGTTTCCTGCCGGTGAAGTAGCCCACTTTTCGATGGGTAAACGCAAAATTGTCGAATCTGAATGGACCGAATCACTTGCCGGAATCATACGCAAAACCGAATCACCGGTACTTCCGGTCTATTTTGACGGGTTTAACGGCCCGCTGTTTCACGCACTTGGCCTGATCCATCCCAGATTGCGTACCGCCATGCTGCCCAGAGAGCTGCTCAACAAGAAAGACAAGGATATTGAAATCTGCATCGGGAAAACAATCGGCTACAGTAAACTCAAGTCGTTTGATGATGATTCGGAGCTGGTAAATTATCTGCGTCAGCGGACCTTCATGCTGCAGAACCGCAGCAGTGATGAGGAGGCGGAAAGCTCATCCGTATCGCTCAGCGTATCCAAAGAAAAAATGGAGCCGGTTATTGAAGCTGTTCCGGAGGAAGAGGTAGAGCAGGAGATTTATTCTCTTCCCGGATCGCAAATGCTTCTGGAGAGCAATGAATTTCAGGTCTATCATGCCGTAAAGAGGCAGGCTCCGAAAGTACTTCAGGAAATCGGGCGCCTGCGGGAAGTGACTTTCCGTGGCACGCACGAAGGTACCGGAAAATCCATCGACCTTGACAAATTTGATGAGTATTACGTGCACCTGTTTGTCTGGAATAAGGAGAAAAAGGAAATTGTCGGTGCCTACCGACTTGGCCGCACCGATAATATCATCAAGCGTTTCGGGAAAAAGGGCCTGTATACCACCACGCTGTTCAATATAAAGAGCAGCCTTTTTGACGAGATCAGTCCGGCACTTGAAATGGGCAGATCTTTTGTGCGCCCCGAGTATCAGCGCAGTTTTGCGCCGCTGATGCTGCTTTGGAAGGGAATAGGAGAATATGTGGTCAAATATCCCAAGTATCGCGTCCTTTTCGGACCCGTCAGCATAAGCAGCGAGTACCATTCCATGTCACGTCATCTGATGGTATCTTTTCTTAAACTGCACAACTATCTGCCGGACATGGCCCGGAAAGTTAAACCCAAGACTCCCTATCGCGGACGGAGAATGAAGGGGATGGATACCAAGAACCGCACGATGATCCGGAGTATTGAGGACGTGTCGGAAATGATATCCGAGTTTGAAAATGACGAAAAAGGGGTTCCGATCCTGCTGAAACAGTATCTCAAACTGGGTGGAAAGCTGCTCGGCTTTAATGTGGATCCTGACTTCAGCGATGTGCTCGACGGACTGATACTTGTTGATCTGACAAAAACGGATCCCAAGATACTGAAACGCTACATGGGGGATAAAGGACTGAAATCCTTCTATGCACACCATGATAAAGCAGAAACTCAGGAAGAACCGGCCTGACAGCGATACATCTGCTTAAGGCAGATCGACGTTCAGTTCAGGTGAGGCCGGATCGCCCGAAAAGTCGAGATGAATGCGCCCGTCTTTCCGCGGAAGATCTATTTGAAACAAGCCTTCAAATCCGTCAATGAAGTCATTGAAGTCGGCACTGGTTCTGACAAAGCGGATCGAGCCCTCAACGATATCGGGGTCACGATCAGCGGGCAGGGCGACAATGGTGCTGAGCAGCGCATCGAAAGGCTCGGTGTAAAACGTGGCTTCCTCTATTCGCAGAGTATCCTCTCCGAGCTCCCACGTGGCATCAAGCGCCCTCACAGGCAGCCGGCTTTCAGGTATGCCGAACATGTTGAACATCATACCGTACTGCTCAGTGATATGATCAGGCGGATACCAGGAAATATTGCCGAGATGCAATCTGTTTTTACCCGGAAGTGTGAGCGGATGTCTGCCGGCATCTGATTTGTCAAACGTAACCGAACTGCTTACCGACATCGTATCCATCGAAAAGCCTCCTAAACGCGGTGATATGGGCAGGCGTGCCAGCTCATGCGTACTGGCAGATAAATCGTAATCCAATGACCAGGACTCCGGTTCATCCGGCCAGCCGGTTTCACCAAAAGTGACAAGACCATTTGCACGGAACACCAGCTCCGGCGACTCAATACGAAAGGCGCTCAGCGATGCTGATTTCTCTTGCGCACGGTATCTGATCTGGAGTGAAATGTGGCTGATATTTTCCGGGATTTTGTATCCGGCAAGAATGGGAAGGTCTGCACCGGTTATTTCAGGGAAGCCGGTGACGGAAATGTCATCGGCAGAGATGTTCAGCCGGTGATTGAACCCGGGCGGCCGGTTGTCTGCCGCGATTCCTGAAAGTTCATCCAGGCGTCCGTTATAGATTCCGGTCAGTGAGCGGAAGGATACGGAGACCGGTTCTCCGTCCGGGGTTTCTGAACCGCGTGCATCAGCTGTAAGAGTGACCGAAACCGATTGGGCGTTAAGGCGGAATGAACGAACGTTCTCCATCGGATTTTCGGAGCGTTTCCGGATAATACGCCACATATCTGCGTATGTAAGTGATCCGGTGATCTTATCCGCCCGGATGTGGTCACTCTCGCTCTCATAAATCAATTTTTCAATTGTGAGCGAGCCGAATGCCGGGTTGACTGATATTTTTTTATGGTCATAGTCAATGCGGTCGTCTGTTTCGGCAAATTGTCTGAGCTGGTGATCAACCTGGGATGCAAGAATGCGTCCGGCCAGCCAGTTTGCAAATATCAAAACGGCAATCAGTACAAAAAAACCTATGATGAGCCTGGCTCTCATGGCATCCACGCTGTTACGTCAAAATTGTTTTTTTGATGTCGTCCAGCGACAGTGTGACTTCTTCGCTTTCGGACATGTTTCTGAGCGTATAACGGTTATCCTGCAGTTCCTGTTCACCGACGATGATAGCATAACGCGCCTGCTGCCGGTTGGCGTCTTTCATTTGAGCCTTGATGGACCGCCCGGCGTAGTCCATGGTGCAGGAGAGTCCCTGCGAGCGAAGTCCGGGCATGGTTTTCACAGCCCATCGCGCCGCTTCTTCACCGCGTGTGACAATGTAGACGTCAGGACCGGATGTTTCAGAAAGGGCAATTCCCAGCGCTTCACAGGCAATCATCAGACGTTCGATGCCGCATGCGAAACCGACAGCCGGTGTCGGTGGTCCTCCGATCTCTTCGACAAGCAAATCGTACCGGCCGCCTCCTCCAAGCGCATCCTGGGAACCGAGATCCGGGCTGACAAGCTCAAAGGCGGTTTCCGTGTAGTAGTCGAGTCCGCGCACCATGAAAGGATCGGTTTCGTAAGGGATATCCATCTGTTCGAGCAGTTTCCTGACTTCTTCGTAGTGTTCCCGGGAAGCCTTGCTGAGATAGTCGGTGATTTTCGGAGCATCGGCTTTAAGGGGCTGATCTTCTTCTTCCTTGGAGTCCAGAATCCGCATGGGATTGGTTTCCAGGCGACGGCGGGAGATCTCGCTGAGTTTGTCCGACAGAGGCTGGAAATAGTCATACAGCGCCTTTTTGTAGGCACTGCGGGACTCCGGATCTCCTACAGAGTTGATCTTCAGCGTGGTGTTGTCAATCCCCGTCTGCTCGTATATGCTTTTCATGAAGGCAATGATTTCCACATCGGCGGCGGCGCCGGATGCGCCCATAAGCTCGGCTCCGAACTGGTGAAACTGGCGCTGACGGCCCTTCTGCGGCCGTTCGGCTCTGAAAAACGGCCCGATGTAAAACAACCGCTGGGTTCCGCCGCGCTGGGCGAGATGGTGCTGCACATATGCCCTGGCAACAGGTGCGGTGCCTTCGGGCCGGAGGACATACCGGTCTTCACCCCGGTCAAATGCGAACATCTCTTTGCTGACGATATCGGTAAGCTGACCGACACCCCGCGCAATGAGCTCCGTTTGTTCAAGAACAGGAGTCCGGATTTCCTGGAAATGAAATCTGCGGGCGGTTTCGCGAATGATGTTTTCAAGAACCTGCCAGTTTTCTACTTCCCCGGGCAGGAGGTCTGACATGCCGTGATGTGTTGCGAACTTCTTTTTTTCCATGAAAATTGATCAGGATGCAAATGGCTTAAAGCGTAAAAGAGAAAAATTGTTGTTTTCAGGCCGGGCCTTCTTTCAACGCATCAAGATAAAAGAATCCGCAAAGATTTCCTTACCCAAACCCGCTGAGGGAACTTACCGTTTTCCGGTGAACAATCGAAGGGTGTCCCGGATGAATTGCCGCAGGTCATCTGAAATGTTAAGCGAAACCACTGCAAGTACAAACAGGCCTGCAGCAACAGAAGACCTGATCAGCAGATCCAGAATCCATACCGGCACTTCCGGGATTGCGGCACTGACTGCGAGAATGGCCGCAAGTACGAGCAGGGCAACCGGTGTAGCCTTGCTGAATGGCTGAATACCGAACCGGTATTTGATATAGAAAAATGCGGCACTGTTTTGCAGCAAAATGGAAAGCGCAGTAGCCATGGCAGCTCCGACGATACCGAAAATCGGAATGAAAATCAGATTGGTAATAATCATCAGAGCCAGCAGCAGTAACGTTGCATACAGATCAAAACGGTACCAGCGCGAGGTCCGGATAATAGTGGCATTGAAACCGGCTGTCATTTCGAAAAGTTTAGCCAGACCGACAAACAGAAAAACGTATGCGCCTGCGTGATACTCTTCAGGAAGGAAACGGTAGATGTGATCCAGATTGATCCAGACAAGAATAAATATGATCCCGCCCACAAGAAGCTGGTTGATGGAGCTTTTGGAATAAATCGAGGAGACTGTGTCCAGATCGTTCTTGTTGTTGGCTTCAGCTATGATGGGCTGGGATATTTTGATCAGGCCTTTTGACGGTATCTTGATCATGGAAGCCAGATAAAAGCTGACGGCGTAAATTGCCGTTTCACCAAGCGTTGTCAGACCTCCCAGCATGATCATGTCGATGTTGCTGAATGCAATGGTTGCCACACTGCCAATTGTGGCAAAAAGAGCATAGTCTGCCATGCTGCGGACGCGGTCGCCGGTAAAACCGCTGAAGTCCGGTATGATGAACAGATGACGCTTTATACCGATATGCGCAAGCAGCAAAAGGGTCTGAACGGCATACGCCAGAACAAAAAGCCACATGAAGGTGTGAAACGGGATAAGATCAAAATAGTAGACCAGTATCAGGCTGGTGTGAAGAAGCCTGAGCAGAATGTCCTGCAGAAAGGTTGCGGCAACCGTATCAAAAAGGGAACGTATGTAGCACTCAAGTATGTGGAAATAGAGGATGAACAACAGAAGCGGGAAGAGCAGCTTGTAATACTCCCCGAAGAGGACACTTTCATCGGTATAAAACGAAACAACCGGTTCCCGGAAAAGCCAGCCGGCGATGCTGAGCAACAGAAAACCTGCCAGCGGAATGACCACTGCAATAAAAAGGAACCCGAAATGCCGTTTTTCACGGTTCCGGAACCTGGGAAAGAAGCGAAGGGTCACATTGCCCATTCCAAGACTTGCCACCTGTGCACCTATCATGGATATGGAGATCATGACCCGGGTCAGGCCGAACTGCTCCGCTTCCAGTACATATGGGAACAGCCAGATGATATTGATGAAACCAATGACCGCTCCGGCATAGGAGTACATCGTGTTCATCAGACTCTGGCGCAATACCATTCCCATCGGTTACCTTGTTTGTTGTATGAAGTGCCGGTCAGTCATGCACAGTTACGGTTAATAGCTGCAAGAAATGAGAATCAATGCCGCTGTGAATTGCACAAGCCGATGAATGCCGCTGTTATAACGAAACGGCAACATCGCTGAGGCGGGCTGCTTCGTAAATTCGTGCTGCATTGGTTGCCTTGTCATACGCATTTTTATTCATTGCATGATGCTCGTCGTCCCAGGTTTTTTTGAACTGGGATTCCAGCCAGCACTGTATATCCTCATCCTTGTCCGGATAGAAAATCTGCAGAAAAAAGGCAATTTCAATTCCTGCAGGGTTGTATGGGTACCCGTATTTGCTTTCCTCAAGTTCGTTTATGAACTGCTCCCGGAACAGAGGTGATGCGATTTTTTCTGTCACTTCCGGCTCCGGACCGTGGTTGTCAGGCAGTAACTGTTTCAGACGGGCCAGAGCGTAGAGATTGAAGCCGTGATAGCCGACCGACTTCCGGTAGATATAATTCCGGTGAAGCCCGTAAAAATACAGCACTTTCGCCGGTGCCTTGATCAGGTCGATTCCTTTCCCTATCACAAATGGGTTCAGATGCTTTATAATGCCGTTTTTGTAAAGCAGCATTTTCCGTTCAATATAGCGGACAAAGGCGCCGGCCCGGTCCACGGCCTCCGGGGTATCTTTCAGCATCCCGGCTGCAGAAGCAAACCATAACTGATGATTGAAGGTATAGTCGAAGGGATCCGCGCTTCCGTCCATCCGGAGTTTATGCCAGTATCCTTTGTTTTCATCCCACCGATGGAGCAGAAACAGCTTTTCTGCGACCTCATAACACTCCGGCATTGCAAGGGCGGAGGATGCTCCGGCAAGTGCTTCGATGACCCAGGCCTGGCCAATCAGTCCGTTGGCAGGGTGGGCGCCGGGTTCTTTAAGGCACAAAAAGGCGCCGTTTCCCGGACGGTTTTCTTTTTTCAGCAGATAGTGAGCGGCATGCTCTGCAGCCTTCCGGTACCGCTGATCTCCGGTCATCTCATAGACCTTCAGAAAAGAAACGAGCCAGTGAGCGGTATTGCGGACCGGGGTTTCCTCATGATGATACGGTCCGTTGTGTCCGGGCGGCATGGATCCGTCACTGCGCTGCATTTTCAGGGCAGCATCGACCGAAAGTTGTAATAATGTATAAATGGTCATCCGGTTTATGATGCATTGTGTTTACGCGTGCTGAAAAGATATTGAAAAACACCGGAAATATTGCCAAGGATCATAACGGGACGCACGATCAGCGAGAGCAGGAACAGACGGTAAACGTACCTGGTCATGAATGGTTTGCCGTTCTCCTTGATATTGTTCCTGATGGTCCGGGGCGGGATGGCGATTTTTGCCAGGTGGATCAGCAAGGTCAGGTATTCCTTCTGCCTGAGCCATACCCGGGGCTGAGCTGTGGCAACTCGCCACTGTTTTTTCAGAAGTCCCTTCAGCTTTCTCGGCGGTTTGTACACTCTGGCAGAATCACAGTAGACCAGTTGCTTGCCGGCCGCAGTCAGTGATCTCGTCCAGAACACGTCGCCTCCGGAACGCCATCCCTCAGGAAACAGGCCGATATCCGTAAACACGGATCGTTTTATGAAAAGATTGACGGTCTTGGCCATGCGATGCTGCTCTACAGAGGCCTTCATCCGGATGTTCATGATGGCATCGTACATCTCCCCGAAGGTGGCCGTTTCATCCAGTCGGAAAACGACACCGCCTCCGACCACATCCGCCTTTTGTGCCAGCAGGGCTTCTGTGCCCCGGGAGAGCCACTGCTTTTCAGGCACACAGTCCGAGTCCAGCAAAACGATGACCTCGCCGCCGGATGCCTCAATCCCCCGGTTTCTTGCCGAGTACGGACTTCCAGTGTACTTGCATTCTTTCGTGACGATAATGTTATCAGCAAGCTCCTGTGCCTTTCCGGTGGTGTTGTCGTCAGAGCAGTTGTCTGCGATTATGATTTCGGTTTTATCTGAAGGATAATCCTGTTCCAGTACCGACCGGACGCATCGCTGAATGTGTTTATCCGCGTTGTAGGTTGGGATGATGACAGATACGAGAGGGTGCATGTCAAATCGGGTGAAATAGTAAGGGAGGGAAAATGGTGAAAATGATTCAGGATTGAAACTTGCGGATGATTATCGGTGGTTTTGGTTCAGCCGGAGTTCATCTCACTCCGGCCGGTTGCCGGCCCGGAAAGCGCCTCCAGTGATGATACGGCCCGGGCCAGAACGTCATCAACGGAAAGAAAGCCGTTTTCAAAAATAACCCGCAGCAACTCGAGGGATTGAAATGAGTTGATATGCTCTCTGCCGGTGTAGCGGCCTTTAAAATCGGTTTTGTTGATGAATCCGTACCATGCAAGCGGATGTTCGTCATAGACCGATTTCATGCGTTTCCAGGCCATATACGTGTGATATCCTTTTTTTGATATGCTGAAAACAGGCGTATTTTTGATTTTATCCCGTATTGACAGAATTTTACTCTTCGGGTAATAACCCGATATATCATGAGGCGGCAGGGATAAAATATAATCTGTGTACAGGTTTTTGTCGTGCCGGAATTCCAGCGGGACCTGTAACCAGAATCGCAGGTAGTCCAGGTCAGTCCACGGCATCCACCAGTCGTACCCCATGAATTCATACAACCTTCCCGCATTGATGATGAATTTTGCCTGCCTTTCGTGAAAATCCCATGATTCGCAGGCACTCGGGCTGTCCGGGTAATCCTCTTCCGGTGCCAGAGTGTTCGTGATCCGGTCCCGGAAGAAGGGATACAGATCATCATGTTTCTCAGACCAGTTCCATAAATAATAGTGGTAGTGCATGACATGGGAAATGACCGTATCCATATTCATTTCCGGATGCTCACGGTAGGTGTAGCTGTCATAAACTCCCCGGCCTCCCGGCATCAGGCCTCCATGATGCCCTGTCACAATCACCGCATTGCCGGGTAACCATTCCTTTTCTTTCAGCTCGCCCATTACAACCAGTTCCTGGATGTTGGGTATCCCCGCAAGTCCGGATGCCTGGCGGTAGTACATCCGTCTTTCAGCGCTGTGGAACCACGCCCGCCATTTTTCTTTGGTATATGTGACACAGGTCCAGGGCAGATCCAGTTTTTCAGCAATGGATTTGCTGACACCAATTTCTTTGCTGCTTTGCTGACCATAAGTGTAGCAACGGACATCGGGATACTTCATCCGCTTGAGCGTCGCTGCAATAAGCCGCGAGTCATAACCGCCGCTTAACGGCAAGACTATCGGCCGTCCATCGGCATAGTCGGTCGTGTTTTTGAGTGTCTGCAGGACGATATCATCAAAATCCAGTAAAAGCTGCTTTTTTGTCGCGGACCGGTACCGGTGGACATAGCGAAAGTATCGGTGCTGCCGGATGTGCAAGCCCGGATTCTCTTTGCCGGTATGGTGTCCGTTTTGCTGCGCAATTTCTGTGGCAGTACCGGCTTCCACCTGCCGGATTTTTCCGGTGATGGTCTGGTCTCCTGTGACGTAACCCAGAACAAGGTATTCCGAAGCCAGCAGCTCGTCCGGAAGAGCATCTGCAAACTGATGATACAGCCAGCCGGCCTCGTCACTTACCCACACATCCTGCCCGTCAGTGGCATAAAAAAGAGGTACTGAACGATGATGGTCCACGCACAAAATGACCTTGTCGTCCATGATCCGTACCCACGCCCAGGAACCGTTGAGATCTTTGGCAAATTTGGCCGCATGGGATGCTGCATCCAGGTTCTGAATATCGCTTGCCAGCTGCTTGCCGGGTACAGGTTCGTTGTCTTTGATTCCCTTGCCTCTTATCCGGGTTTCATCATGGAGGTGCCACCGGGATTCATCATAAAAGTGCAGGTGAACTCTCATTATTTTTGGATTTGGTGGATGATGCCGGCAAGCCGGCGTGTGGTATGCCTGCGGGAGTATGTTTCAATCGCACTCTTGTCCGCCTGCATTGTTCCGGCCGGGACTTCGTCCTGCTGCTTTTCTTTGAGCAGTTTCCGGAGCCAATCAGCCGGACCGTCCGCATCGTCGTAGTCAAACGCCTTGCCAATGCTGCACTTTTGCACGATTGATGCGGCGTCTCCGTCAGGCGGACCGATAACCATGACGGGTTTTCCTGCTTTAAGGTAATCAAAAAGTTTGCCGGGGATAAGGATGCGGCTGTCATCCGAACGATGGACAACCACGACATTGACATCCGCCTGAATCATCAATGATACGGCTTCTTTGTGAGGTACGTACGGATGAATGGTCACCGAATCCTGAAGCCCGTACGACGCAATCCGCTTCTTTACGGCCGGATGCGTATAACCGATGAATTCTGCCGCAACCGGAAGATCCCGCATCCCGGAAAGTGCTTTCAGCAGGTTTTCGGGGACGGAGGTTTCTGTGACACTTCCGACGTGGCGTATGACCAGTTTGACGCGGGATGGGTGGTTCGTTTCATCCAGTCCCTCATGTGATTCTGTGGTTTTTGAAGAGGTTTTCGCAGAGCCGGTTTCGGGCAATGCAGCCTCGAAGTCATCAGGATCATACCCGTTGGTGATGACATGGTACTGCCGTTTGTGATGCTTTTTCAGATACTCCGCCGTACCCGGAGCGGTGACGGTCACGGCATCCGCCCCGGTGAGAATCTTTTTTTCAAGCCGGCGATCGAGCTTCCGGGTGATATAGTTGCGCGGCAGGGCCCTGTTATAGTGGATGTCCGTCCAGGGATCACGAAAGTCGGCAATCCAGGCGGCCCCGGTTTTTTTTGCCGCCCATGCACCTATGAAATGAGAGGAGTGGGGCGGACCGGTTGTGATAATGGTATCTATTTTGTGCTCGTTGATCAGGTCCCGCGCTTTTCTGCGGGCTGAAAATATCCAGCCAACCCGCGCGTCGGGTATGAAAATATTGGCGCGGACCCACCTGGAGAATCTTTGTGCCAATGACAGGTCTTTGGAGCCAAGTTCGATGGTGGGATTTGCCGCCTGGCCGGATGAGCTCCCGGTAAATCTGCTGTACAGGCGGAACGGTTCCATGGAGGGAGCTTTGAACACCGGAAGTGACTCTGCCACTTCATCAAGCAGGGACGCATCCACAATGGGATACGTGGGGTTGGAACATGTGAGTATGAAGGGCTCGACACCAAACCCCGGCAGGTATTTTGCAAATTTCAGGAATCGCTGTACCCCGGCTCCGCCGCTCGGAGGCCAGTAGTAGGTGACAATCAGCACCCGTTTGCTGCTGCCGATGTCGCTGGATGGCGTATTTACCACTGTTCGCTGCTCACATTGAGAAAATGTTCATGGTTTTCTGATCGTCAGGAGGAAGGGGCATCATCCGGCGTTTTACTTCCATCGCCTTCGGCAATCTCACCGTCTTTTCCGGACAGAAACCGGGCCCGGTACCACTGCACCAGTGCAAGGGCGCCAATCAACAGAATAACAATATTGAATACCCAGGTGAATCTGCTGCCGACGATGTGTGACCGGGGATCAAACCGGAGCTTCAGCTCGTGTTCACCGGCCGGAATCTCGAATCCCCTGAGAGTGTAGTTGGTGCGGATGATATCCACAGCGTCACCGTCCAGCGTGGTATACCAGCCTTCGGGATAGTACATCTCGCTCAGCACAAGAAAAGAGGGGGCATCGGCGGATACATCCATCCGGATCTCCCGTGGCCCGTACTCCGTTACATCAACTGAGCGGTTCTCCGTCGGTGTGATCTCCGGCAGCCGGTCATGCTGCAAAATGGCTGTCGATGCCGCTTCAAATCGATTCAGCCTGTCCATGGCGTCGCGGGCATCATCAGCCAGTTCAAGCGAATCCACAAACCAGGCTTTCGGCAGCACATTCTGATTTTCCATGACAACTCCTTCGTCACCCTCATAGACTACGCTCCAGCCCGGTATATTTACCGGATTCGGATAGGTCAGGTAGCGGGTGTTCAGCATGCTCAGCACCTCATTGTTGATTCCGGCGGGTCCGCTGTATATGGCATGGTCGATGACATCCTGGTAGTTGGCCAGTTTGGCGCCGGAATATCCTCCTATGGAGGGGTAGACAAAGGCTGACGGGATAGCATTGTTGAACGGGCTGTCGCCAAGCGGAAACGACCGGTACGGCCAGACGCCATCGGCATATTTGTTGTCCTCAATGTACCTGTCAAGGGATCTTACTTCGCGGGCGACAACATCATAACTTGTTTGTCCGTCAGGTGCGAGTCCGCTTTTATCCACATATCTGTTGCCAACCTGGACCAGATCGACTGCGGCAAGGATCAGCAGACCGGCTATGGCGTAATTGGCCGGAATTTTGCGGGTGGCCGCAAGGGCTAGCAGCGCGCCACCGAGCAGTATGAACAGCAGAAAACGCCGGCTGTCGGATGTGGCAAGGTCCTGCCTTGCAGGCTTTAAATCCTCTTCAACATACCGCTCGGCAAACTGTGTTACCTGGGGATCGTCGGGACTCATGTTCTGCTGTGAGGCAACTTGCTGGGCGATCTGCTCTGTTTCTCCCGGTTTTTCAAACGAAAGGACATTCTGGATAAAGCCGGCAAAAAACAGGGCGACAACAAGGGCGATTCCGACGGGAAGATACAGGGCGCGAAGCTGCAATGTGCCGTCATGCCAGCTGTCGTACAGCCATTTCATCCCCATGACGGCCACAATCACGAAGGAGAAGACACTGGCCATCAGCCATGCTTCCGGAGTCCGGAACTTGTCGAAAAAGGGCATGTACTGAAAGAAGAAGTAGTTGAAGCTGTACAAATTTTCCCCCAGTGAGAAAAGCAGCGTCAGCAGGCCGGATCCGAGAAATACATACTTCAGCCGTCCGGGAGCGCGGATCAGTCCGATCAGCAGCATCAGAAAAACGATGGCTCCCATGTAGTGCGGGCCGCTTGTGAAAGACTTTGGTCCCCAATAGGTGCCGTCCATCGAAGATCCGCCGAAGCTGCCGGGCACGATCAGGGTGAGCAGCTCGGACCGCCCCTGGGACCAGGCGAAGGCATAATCGATATCAAGCCCTTCGCGGCCGTTTTCCTGCAGCTCAGATCCGCCCCGGATGCTGTGTGGGGAATATTCGTAGATGCTCCAGTAGGGCTGCGTATTGGCGGCAAGTGCCAGCAGTCCCGCTGCAACCATCAGCGATGCACGTTTTGCCCAATCGGGCATCACACTGTTTCTGTACGATGTGTACGTGTCATAAATAAACCAGATCGCAAGAATGAACAAAAAGTAGTACAGAACCTGCACATGCTCCGCCCTCAGTGTGAAATTGAGTGCGAAGGCAAACAGGAACAGGCCGGTCACCCGGTGGCGCGTGTACGATAGCAGCCAGTATCCCGACATGACCCACGGAATATAGGAGTAGGCAATAAGCTTGGAGTTGTGCCCGGCTCCGACAATGATGGGAATGTAGGTCGTCAGACAGATTGCCAGAGCCCCGAGAGCAGACACCAGGGGGCGGTATCCCATCAGCCAGAAAAGCAGGTGCAGGCCCAGTGTGCAGAAAATAAACGGAAAGAGAGGTATATAGATGGAGGAAAAGGCACTTCGCAGGACATTGTCAAAGTGGGTAAACGTCTTGTTGGAATGCACGATGTAGGAGGGCATCCCGCTGAAAATATTGGTGGCCCACAGCGCATCGTCTCCGGTTTCCTGCTGATAGTCAATCACGGACTGTGCCGTAGCTCTCCACTGCTGGCGGTCATGTCCGACAAATTTCTGCCCCTCAAAGTAGACTTCACTGAAGATGAAAGATGGTATGATCAGCAGAAAAAGGAGGACAACCAGGTGCTGATATTTCAGAGGGATGTTTTCCCAAAAATCCCGGATGGCTGATCCTGTTGTGCTTTCGGTTGTTCTGCGTGTTCTGCGGGATGTTTCCCGTGCGGCTTTCTTTCTTTTCTTTTTTCCCATTTCAGGCTGTTTCTCAGTCTATCACTCTCGGTACACGGAAATAGTCGGCGTCAGCATCCGGAGCATTTTTCAGGGCTTCTTCATGATCAAGGGGTGTGAGAGCCTTGTCGGGACGCAGACCGGAATCGACATCGGTAACATGTTCCAACGGAGGAACGTCGGATGAATCGATCTGTCCAAGAAGCTCCATGTATTCCAGGATATCATTCATATCTTTGACAAGCCCCTGCGCTTCTTCATCTGTCAGCTGCAGACGTGCAAGGTTGGCCATATACGTAACATCTTCAAGAGTAACCGACATGCCGATTAATTATATTTTGCGTTCAGGAAAACATATAAAAACAGAAAATCTGTTATTTTGAATAAAGAAGTTACAAAATGTGTGATCAAAGTGTAACTTTGAGATTGCTAAAATAACATGTAACCGGATCAACAGTTACGCATTGGAATTACGGATTGAATTCAATTGAAACATGATCAAAAGAAAGGTGACTGTGCAGAACGATGCCGGCATTCATGCTCGTCCTGCATCGATTATTGTCAAGGAAGCATCACGCTTTGAGTCGGATTTTCATATTCACATGTATGGGTATCGCATCAACGGAAAAAGCATTTTGGGTCTGCTGACCCTTGCTGCTGAAAAAGGTGCGGAACTGGAACTTGAGACCGAAGGGCCTGACGAAGAGGAAGCAATGAACAGCCTGGTTTCATTATTTGAAAACAGTTTCCATACGGAATCAGAATAATCAATACACGAATGACGGGAATCGATATGCAAGAAGGAAATTCAAAGGAGTCCAATGCTGTAGTAAAAGGTGTTACTGCCGTTGAAGGGGTGGTAATGGGAGTTGCCCGGCTCTACACCCGCGGCAACATCAACATTGATCCCGAACCGGTTGAAGAATCGCGGGTTCCCGGTGAAATTGAAAAGTTCGCCCGGGCCAAAAAAAGTATCGGCATGGAAATGCAGCGGCTCACTGATTTTGCCAATGAGAGAGAAGATTCGCAGACGCGTGATATACTCAGCGCGCAGCTCGAAATTCTGAATGACCCGGAGCTGGACCAGATGGTTCAGAGCCACATCGAAGGAAAGCATATTCGCGCTGAAAAGGCTGTCTATGATGCATTCCAGTACTATATCGATCTGATCAAGTCATCCGAAAAAACATTTCTGGTTTCCAGGCTCTCTGACCTCAGGGACGTTCGCGACCGCCTGATCAACAATATCCAGCAGCTTGCGGTTATTGCCAATTTTGGCAAAGACGCCATTATTGTGACGGATGATGTGAGCCCGCTTGAGGTTGTTACCTTTGCAAGGAATGGCGTTCGGGGTATCATTTGCAACTATGGCGGACTGACATCCCACGCGTCCATTATTGCCAATGCCATGGGCATCCCGATGGTGATTGATACCAAGTCAGCCACTCGTGAGGCCGGCGACGGTGATACCGTTATTCTTGACGGATATGGCCAGGAGGTTATTCTCCGGCCGGATGACAGCACCTCGGGCTCTTACAGACGCGCGATAAAAAGGCACAAGGAAGAGGAAAAACTGCTCCGGTCTGTGATCGATAAACCCGCTGAAACGCTTTGTGGCAAAAAAATCAGCCTGCAGGCCAATATTGACTTTGAAGATGAAGTCCTGAACATAGAAAAATACCGTGCTGATGGCATCGGGTTGCTGCGGACAGACACGCTGCTGATGAATGCGGGTCCCATTTCCATGGACGGCAAGAGGCAGGAGCAGTTTTGCCAGACGGCATATTCCGGCAGCGGAAGTGCTCTGGTGACTATCCGGCTGCTGGATGTGGGCGGGGATAAGCTGCTGGACCTCAAGACACGGGAGGCCAATCCGTTTCTCGGATGGCGCGGGGTAAGAATTCTCCTGGATCGCAGGGAATTGCTCAGAAGTCAGCTGAAAGCGATTTGCCGGGTGGCGGGACAGCAGCCCGGCCGGACCAGAATACTGGTTCCCATGATTTCCAACATGGATGAACTGCGTGAAGTGAAAACGGAATTGGAGTCGGTCCAGAAACAACTGGCAGAAAAAGGCACCCCGATTGACAAGAACATTAAACTGGGCGTGATGGTGGAGGTGCCAAGTGTTGCACTGCAAGTGAAACATTTTGCGAAAGAAGTGGACTTTTTCAGTATCGGTACGAACGATCTTACCCAATACACTCTGGCCGTAGATCGCGGAAATCATCTGATTTCCGACCTGTACCAGCCGATGCATCCTGCCGTTCTTGCATTCATATCCATGACTGTTGAAGCAGGTGATGAACGTGATGTCCCCGTAGCGGTATGCGGCGAGCTGGCTTCGGATCCGTTCGCAGCAATGGTCCTGGTAGGCCTTGGTGTAAATGAACTTAGCATGACGCCCCGCCTGATACCGCGGGTCAAGCAGGCTATCCGGCTGCATACCATCAGGGAAATGGGAGAATTAGCCCGGCAAGTACTGGCTTCGGTATCGATAAAAGAGATAAAAAAGCTGAAAGAAGAGTGGCAGAGTGCTTATGAGGTCAAACTCAGGGAAGAAAGGGCAAGCGCGGCAAGAGGGTAATGCTGTTTGCTCTAAAAAATAGAGTGAAAAAATCTGAACGTTTTTCCTTTTTTTAACCCATCCGCTTAAATTGATTATGCACAAAGCGCTTGCATACAGATGACCGGGTTCTTTTTTTCGCAACGAATACTAAATAAATTAATGTTAAATCACATTAATTATTAAATATTTAAGCATTGAGTGTTTATTGTTGAAGAATATAATGATATATTCCCGTTGCGTTAACCCCAACCAAATTACAAGCCGATATGATTGAAAAAAAATTTACCCCCAAACGTACGATATGCAAAGTTACTTTCCGTGTGCCCGAAGATTGGGCTGAAAAAGAAGTAGCCGTAGTCGGCGACTTCAATGAATGGGATACCGAAGCCAACAAGCTTGAGCAAAAGAACGGTTCATGGGAAACCACCCTGAGACTTTCTCCTCAAAGCGAATACCGCTTCCGTTACCTTCTTGACGGAGAGCGCTGGGCCAATGACGACTCTGCCGATGGATATGCCACCAACCCGTACGGAACCGAAGATTCCATCCTGGTGATCGGCAGCTGACAGCTAGTTCTGACCAACAATATTTTTTTCGTTGTCACCACAAAGGTCTCTGATATGAGGCCTTTTTTTTTATCTTTATCGGTAGTTACCGGAATTCAATTCTCCTCCTTTGTTCGATCCCGCATCTTTTCACAAACTGCTGAAGACCGGTTGGCTCGGAAGACGATTCTGGTATATCAGGTCAATCGATTCGACCAACAGGTATCTTCATGACATGCCAGCCCGGCGTCTGTCACATGGTCTGGTATGTCTTGCAGATGAGCAGTATGACGGAAAGGGACAGTACGGTCGCCGGTGGAGCAGTACAGAGGGTGAAAACCTGACATTCACTATTGTCCTCATGCCCGGAGAGGTTCAGGGGCTGCAGCTTTTTTCTCTTGCTCTTATGTATGGCCTTAAGCAGACCGTTGATACCATGGCTTCATGTGACAGCCGGATTAAATGGCCCAATGATCTGTGTATTTCAGGCCGGAAGGCAGGCGGGGTGCTCACAGAATGCCGCTATAACGGAAAACAAATCGACCGGATGCTGCTGGGCCTTGGTGTCAACATCAACCAAACCACCTTCCCGGAGCATCTCCAGGACACTGCTGCCTCGGTGGCACAGTTTACGGGCGGACAACCACTTGACAGGGCTCTTTTTCTCGCTGTCCTTCTGAATAAACTTGAACCCCTGCTTGAGAGAACCCGGGATGGTGACCTCGACCTTATCAGAGATATCAATCGGTGTATCGACGGATATGGCAAATGGGTTTCCATAGAAGTGGATGGCAAAAGGGGCGACACCCCTGTTAAGGTGCTCGGTGTCAATGAATACGGTCATCTTTTGGTTCTCGATGCCAACGATGATCTCAAGTCGTTTACCCATGAACAGGTCCGTTTTGATGTCACAAACTGAAAAAACCGATCCCGGTGATTTGGTTCTGCAAAATATTGAGCAGCAAGGGCTGGACGATAATAAGGACAGCTGGATAGTTTCTGTCAGCGGTGGCAGCGACTCCATGGTGCTTCTGCACATACTCCACGAAATTGCCGGATTTCATGTCATTGCCGCACATGTAAATTTCAGAAAGCGCGGAGAGGCATCTGCTGAAGACGAACGCCTGGTCCGTGATTATTGCAGTAAAAAGGGGATCGTGCTTGAAGTCCTGGATATTGAAAACCCGGAAAGGACAGGCATTGAAGCGGGAAGTGCGGAGGATGCTCTGCCAGGCATGGTAGCAGGGTCACATGAATCCCTGAGCGAAAGCATGAATCGCGGCAATTTCCAGGATTCAGCCAGAAAATTGCGGAGGGAGTTTCTGGAATCCGTCCGCCAAAAGCATTCTGCAACGTTCATTGCGACCGGTCATCACCGTGACGACCAGCTGGAAACCATTTTCCAAAAAATCATGAGAGGGGCTGCGGTTGAAAACTGGACAGGCATCAAAACCCGGGATGATCCGTGGGTACGTCCGATGATCGATGTAACCAGGAAGCAGATTCTGGACTATGCCGCAAACAGGAACATACCTTACAGGACCGACCGCTCCAATCTTGAATCGGATTATGCCCGGAACATGCTGCGCAACCAGGTGTTCCCGAAGCTGCTGAATCTGTTCCCGGGTTGGCAGGACAATCTGATTCGTGTTCCCGAATTCGCCGGTCTGCATCAGGAAATGCTGGATTTTCTTACTGAAAAGGTGACAGTTCTGCGCCCGGAGGATTCATCGGAAAGCGTCGGGAATGTGCGCAGTTCACCCGGTCCCAAAGCCATGGACCGTGCAGCCTGGCTCTCTCTTCCTGAAAGACTGCGAACTGCGGTTGCCAGAAACTGGGTCAGAAGCCAGTCAGGCTTTGCAGAATGGACCAGGGGCGATGTTCTCCGGCTCGCAGACCTTGAGCATATCGAAACCGGACAGGTTGTTTCCGTAGGCCGGACCATTTCCATCATTCGGGATCGCGACCATTTTGTAATCAAACAGGAATTGCAGCATACAGACGAACCGGAAGATCAGGAACCACTGCCGGTAACACTGAACATATCCGGACTTGGCAAACGGCCGGTAACTATCAGGGGGGTGCAATTCTCTGAAGCTGGTTTTAATCCGGAAATTCCGGAAAATACATTGCAGCTCCGGAGAGATGTGCTGCCGGATCAGCTGATATTACGGTACTGGCAAAACGGGGACCGGTTCATTCCTTTTGGTATGGCCGGCAGTCAGACGGTAGCTGATCATCTTGCAAACAGAAAAATCGCCTCGGGTCAAAAAAAACAAACTATGGTGCTTGCGTCTTTTGACGGAAGTATCTTTGCCGTTATATTTCCACATTCTCTGCGAAAAGGTGAAATTGGCACTATTGCTGAGCATGCCCGATGCAATTCGGAAGAGCAGCGTGTTCTTTTTATTCAAAAAACGTAACCTATTACATGACTTTTTACGAACCAGAAAGTGTTGTCTGTAACGGATCCCTCTTCAGGCTTTATATCACAAAAAAGCAGCTGGACGAGCGTATAGCCGAACTCGGCGAGCAGCTGAACCGCGATTATAAAGATAAAAAGCCTATTTTCATCGGTATTTTGAACGGTGCCTTCATTTTTCTTGCGGATCTGATGCGTCATGTCAGCATTCCCTGCGAGGTCGACTTTTTCAAACTGAGCAGTTACGGCGACGAAAAAGTATCATCCGGACACGTTACCGAAAGAAAGGATCTGGATGCTGATGTTGCCGGCCGTCATATTATTTTAATCGAGGATATTGTAGATACCGGTTTGTCCATGAAATATATGGTTGACCGGATAAAAGAGAAGGATCCGGCATCAGTAAGTGTAGTCACGCTCCTGCACAAGCCGGATGCCACCAAACATTATGTAAGTGTGGATTATGTCGGATTTCAGATCCCTACACTTTTTGTGCTGGGATACGGAATGGATTACGCCCAGGAAGGCCGGAACCTGGCTCAGATTTATGTTATTGAGGATGAAGCCGACAACGGTGATGTCATTTCCGGGAAGAAGATTGGAAAAACGGATTCTGTCGATGACAATGATGAATGACCCGTTACAAATTTGACTGATTGTACCCGCCCCGCTATTACACATTTCTTTTTGAAGATGATCTTCCGGCATTGATATCACCTGTGAAAAAGATTATCTTTTAGTTCTGAGTTTTACTGACCGAATCATCACACTCAAGCACGGAGAGATGGCTGAGTGGTCGAAAGCGGCACCCTGCTAAGGTGTTGAGCCCCTCACGGGGCTCCGTGGGTTCGAATCCCACTCTCTCCGCCAAAGGGCAATATCCATACCGGTATTGCCCTTTTTTTTATGGTGCGCCCGGAAGGGCGCATCCGCTTGGTAGTGACAACTTCTGTGCACCGGCATTTTACTGGTCATTGTCCATAGCTGTCCCAAAGCCCTCCGTCTTCCTTGCCGGGCATAGCTGCATTACTTGCCCTCTCATCTGAACCCGCACTGCTTTTTACATATATTAAGTATTGTTCGGTTTTTTTTATAGAAAAAAATTGAATTTTGTTGCAGCTTTATTTTATTTAAATAAGAGAGCATGTTTGTTAAAGCATAAAAAATTGCTAAGTCTATAGAGCAGTTTTTTAATAACTTCCAATGAATCAGGAGATATATCATGAGAAAAACTACTCACTCACTCACTCACTCACGTAAAAGCAGGACTTTTATTTATTTCAGTTGTTCTGTTTGTCGTACTGATTAACATTCAGCCGGTAAAAGCACAGATAACCTTGGGCTCAAACGGCAATGTTACCATAGGAGATGAGGCGATTAACAGTACACAGAAACTGAGGGTAGAATGCTTGACTTCAGCTCAGTGTCAGGATTACACTCGAAGAGCCATATACGGATTTGCAGGGAATACTCCTAATGTGGCATATGGAGTAACTGGCAGGGTTGAAGATGCAGCTGTTTCCATTGGTGTGGATGGATATGCTTTAAACGGTAGTATGGCTACCTATGGAGTACGGGGACAAGGCATTGGATCCAGCAGTTATGGGGGATATTTCACCGGTGGTTTGTATGTAAGTGGTGGCATTGTCGAACAATCAGACGCCAGATTAAAGACGAATATTCGTGATCTCAGTGAAGAGAAGATACTTTCGCTGATTATGAAATTGCAACCGAAGCGATATGAGTCTTTAACTGAATCACAACTTCGTAGTGATGGATACCCGGGTACGCTTACCGCAGAAGGAGAATATTTGGGGTTACTGGCTCAGGATGTTGAAAATATCTTTCCCTATCTGGTTCATGAAATAACGCATTTGTTGGAAGATATGAACGATGCAGAGGAAACACAGAATGGGTCACCTGATACAGTCACAACAATGGGGATCAACTATATAGGACTAATTCCGGTACTTGTAGCCGGATTACAGGAACAGCAAGAGCAAATTGAGGAATTAGAGGCAAGACTTGAGACCTTGGAAAGGATGATGCAGCAGTGAGAATCTTACTAAGTACGTAAAAAATGTGAAAATATTATGCATCATATATCCAAAGGGTGATAATTATGTCATTATTAATATGACATGGTAACAGCAGGCCGGTAATTTTGGCTTCAAATACCATAATCAGAAATATAAACCTGTACCGTCATGAAAATTAAATACTTTACCATCATCCTTGTCTTAACGATTAGTTTCGGAATATGGGAGAGCAGTCAACTTAAAGCTCAATCTCCACAAAATATTCCAAATGATCCATTTTTTGATGAACAATGGAATTTATACAACGATGGGGCCGGTGATTCCGCAGTTGCCGGAGCAGATATAAATATTTTACGTGCCTGGAAGATAACTGAAGGCAGTTCTGATATCGTTATCTCGATGTTTGATCGGGGGATAGACCTGGATACTACTACCAGCCCCATGGAATTGCATCATCCAGAAATGGATGATGAGAACAGACATATGCTTGGTAAAAACTATACTTCAATGTGGGGCGGAGATCCTGATAATGTCAGGGACGGCTTTCCAGGTGGAACCAGTGGGCATGGAACGTGGGTCAGTGGGGTTATCTTTGCTGAAAAAAATAACGAAGAAGGTATTGCGGGCATAGCACCCCGGGTCAGTGCACTACATAACAGAGTATTAGGTGGAAGTCCCACAAGAAGAGAAGATTTTAAAAATGCATCACTTGACATCAAACAGAAAGCTTCTGAAAATCCAAATAAAAGGTATATAGTAAATTATAGTGCTGGTTGGTTTTCTGACCCCGGTCAAGAAACCTTGTTGCAAGGGGTACAATATTTAGAGTCAGAGGAAGTCATTCTGGTTTCAATTTCTCAAAATAATAATCAACCCCAAGTTTATTATCCTGCCCGATATGCAGGTGATTTTGATAATGTCATTGCAGTTGGAGCCACAGTTGACAACGACAACAGATGTGTTGTAGGACCGGAGTCAGGAAGCAATTATGGCCCGGAGTTAACAATTGTAGCCCCGGGAAGATTGATTCCTACTACGGATTTAGTTTATGCCGAAAGTGAGTCTTTACCAGGGCCGTATCGATTAGCCGGAACCTCCTGTTCCACATCCATGGCGGCTCCACATGTTTCCGGTGTAATTGGTTTAATCCTGTCCATTAATAATCAACTTACACCATTGCAGGTAAAGGAAATCTTAAAAGAATCGGCTGATGAAGTAGGCAACGTAGTATATCAGAACGGATTTCACGAGGAAATGGGATACGGGCGCTTGAATGCATATCAGGCATTGATACACACAATTGAAAACCATGGCGCTGTACTTGGCAAGGATAAGGAGGATGTTGAACTTGTACTGGAAGATGATTTACAATTTAATCATGATATTGATTTGGCAGAAAATACCAATTTGACAATAAGATCAGATGAAGGCACTGTATCTCTTTCTGCAGAAAGTGGTGTTGTTAACATTGGGGGTGAGTGGATCGGCAGTAGTGCTAAAATTGCAGGAGACTTGGTCAGTGATCGGGAATACCCGGCACAAAAGAAAGATGCAGAAAAAGAACGAGTTGGTCGGTTTCGTTTGCATCAGAACTACCCCAATCCGTTCAATCCTGCAACGAAGATCGGTTTCAGTCTTCCGGAGGCTGCAGATGTGCGTTTGGAGGTCTTCGATGTGACCGGAAGACAGGTGGCTTTGCTGCTAAATGAACATAAACCAGCCGGGCACCATGATGTCACCTTTGACGCCGGTGATTTGTCAAGTGGTGTATATCTGTACCGCATTCAGGCCGGAGGCCATATCGAAACCCGCAAGATGCTTTTCATGAAATAAGGAAATTTTTCTAACAGTAAAGAAATCTGTACCGTCATGAAATTAATAGACTTTACCATCCTCTTTGTTTTAATTAAACTTCGATTTAGTGAAACAAGAATACGGCGAGCGTTGAAGTCTCCGGTCGTTTTACCGGTGCTGGTTGTGCTTATGTGTCTGCCCTCAAAACTGACGGGTCAGTTTGCCGGAGGATCGGGTAGCGAAACCGATCCCTGGCAGGTGGAAACCCTTGAGCAGCTTCAGGCCGTGGGGACCTATCCAGACAGCCATTTTGTGCAAATCGCCGACATCGACGCCTCGGCAACCGCCGGCTGGAACGGCGGGAAGGGTTTTGAGCCTATCGGAAAGCAGGGAGACAGTTTTACCGGTTCCTATAACGGACAAGGCCACTTGATTTCAAATCTGACTATCAACCGGCCCGATGAGTCCTGGCTGGGATTATTTGATGGTATCATAAATGCAACTATTGAGCAACTACACCTGGAACAGGTGGATATCAGAGGCGAAGAAGGTGTCGGTGCACTTGCTGGATCGAATTTCGGATCGGTAAACGGAGTTTCCGTTTCCGGCAAGGTTTCAGGTAACCAATTGCTTGGCGGACTGATCGGCCATAATGAGGGAACCATTCGCTTTTCTTATGCCGATGTAGAAGTAACCGGAAAAAACAACCGAATCGGTGGATTGGTCGGCTATAGTTACGGAGTGGTGGAATTTTCTTTTGCCAGCGGTAATGTCACCGGTAGCCGATTTACAGGAGGCCTGGTTGGCATGAACGGGAGACATGTGCGGCAAGCCTATGCAACCGGGGATGTGAGCGGCAGTAGCGCGGTGGGCAGGTTGGTGGGCGGAAACACAGGATCACCTGATCCGGCTGAACAGAGCATTATTACAGAGTCCTATGCTATCGGGCTGGTTTCCGCCGAATCAAATGACGAAACGGGTGGAATTGCAGGCTATAATCCCGGACGTATTTACCGCAGCTATTGGCGAATTCCACCGAATGCGAAGCGACAAGAGGAGACGGGCGGCAGTTCTGAACAGTTGTGGCGTGACAACGATCCGGAAGTTTTGGTAACCGGTCCGCCGGTCGATGAAATGTGGGGCCTTTCCGCCGGACAGATGACCGGCCAGAATGCTTTTGTCTACATGTATGAATTTGATTTTGATGAGACCTGGCAACTGACCGAAGGTTACCCGAAACTTCGATGGCAGGCACCTGCAGATTCGGTGCAGGCTCCCGAGGTGGCCATTCTATCGGTCAGACCGGAGGATTTCGATTTCGGTGAAGTAAAGCTCGGCGAGGTGGAGTCCAGGCAATTCACCTTACGCAACAGAGGTAATATAACCATGAACGGTGCGGTTGGCACTCTGAGCGGTGATACCGGCTCTTTTTCCCTGACCGGAGGTGAGGGAAGTTATGAGCTTGCCCCCGATGAAAGTCATGGCTTAGATTTGGAATTTAAACCGGAACGGGCAGATACATTCATTGCAACTTTGGAAATCAACCATAACGCAGCCAATGAAGAAGACCCAATGCAACTGCTGCTGACGGGAATCGGAAAAGTGTCAACGCTTACTGAAGAACCGGGCCGAGAGCTGTCAGATCAGATTCGCCTTCATCAGAATTATCCCAATCCGTTCAATCCGGTGACGGTAATACAGTATGAGCTTCCGGTAAATAGTGAGGTTCGCCTGGAGGTTTTGGACTTGCTGGGTCGGCGCGTGGCCATTTTGGTCGACGGAATAATGCCTGCCGGTGTACATGAAGCTGCATGGGACGGTACGCATGCGGCCAGCGGCGTGTACATATACAAGCTACGGGCCGGCGATTTTGTGCAAACTCGTTCTATGATGCTGCTCAAATAAGGAAATATTTTATAATTAATTTATGCAAATCAAATTTGCAGCTATTCATGAAAGAGCAATCAATAATTAACTCCAAATTGTTTTCAGTGGTGCTGCTGCTCTTCACCGCCCCCGGCTTTGCAGTCGCAATGCCAGACCGGTCGCATGATGTCTACTGGTTTGACCGGGAGGAATTTCACGTGTTTGGCGGTTCTTTAGAATCAGGAGAAATCGATACTCTGGGAAGAGTCGTGCCCCGATATCCCCGGACAATTGAAATGGTTGACGGGGATATTTACTGGGCAAACGGACAACACGTCGCCATCCGTGATGACATCATGCCGAACGGGATCTGGAAAGGCGACCCGCAAAACGAGGATGGGGTGCAAATTGTAGTTACAGAGGGAAGTGTGACTAAAATCCAGGTGGATGCCGGCAATGAAATGATCTACTGGATTGAAAACGTTCCGGGCGATTCTGCGTCTTACGTCATTCGCAGGACCGGTCTGGTGGGAGGGAATATCGAAGTCCTGGCATCCGGTTCCACTATTACTTCATTCCGGCTGGATAACGTAAATAACCAACTGTATTGGGCTGAAAGAAATATGGGCAAAATCCGGCGTGCCAACCTGGATGGCAGTGACCCGCAGGATATTGTAACCGGCATCAATCCCATACCGGTTTCACTCCGGGATATCGAAATTGATCCTGCCAATGATGCTCTGTTTTGGATGGAGCATTCGGAATCTGATGAGAAAGTCGGAATCTATCGGTCCGCCCTTGACGGCAGCAATGCCGGGATAATCCTGAAAGTGCCGCAACTGCCGCGTTTTTTGAGCGTGAATCCCGGAGAAGAAAAGATATACTGGACTCGCCGGACACGGAATGTCTATCGGGCAAATTATGACGGAAGCATGACCGATACGTTGTTATCTGTTTCCAGGGTTGGAAATGGGGAATTGCGTTATAATGCAACGGATAACCGCTTGTACTGGATCGCAGATGATGTGAATGCAGGCAGATTCAAGAGCGTTAATCCGACAGGTCTGAATATGGAGACACTGTTTTATGGATTCGGAACACCAACCAACCTGGCGATAGACCCGGATGGGAGATATTTGTACTGGAGCACATTCTCCGATTATATCATGAAAGCCGGGCTTGACGGATCCGAAGTGCAAATGATTGCAGAGGGACCATACCAGTTGCCGCCGAGTATAAATACAACCCTTTTTAACAGAGATGATGGCTTTCTGTATTGGGTTTCCGGTGGAAATAATATTCGGATGAATGTATCCGATACGGAATCCAAACCGGATACTCTGGACAACCTGCCGTATCTGACCAGGGAGTTTGCTTATGATCCTCATGGCCAAATGATGTATTGGGCGGGTAGTGCAGGCAATAATTATGCCCTGCTCAGATCAGATGCAACGGATTTTTCCGGTGAATCGACCGAAATTCTGGTTTCAGAAGAAAACCTTGACTCACCGGTAAAAGGGGTGGCCATTGATCTTGCCTCCGGCCATCTTTATTGGACGGAAACAGATAATGACAGAATTCGACGTGCGAATCTCGATGGGTCACAAACAGAGGATTTTCTGACCGGCCTGGAGCAGCCGGAAGGGCTGTCCATTGATGTGGCCAACGGGATGATCTATTGGAACGAACCGAATGCGGGCAAAATCCGTGCTGCCGGACTGGATGGGAAGGCGCCGGAAGACCTTTTTACCGGACTCAAAAAACCCGGCCGGCCGGTACTCGCATCCGAAAGTACAGGAATACCAACTTCATCGGAACCAAAATCGGAACCTCTTCCGCTATCTTTCAATTTGTACCAAAATTATCCCAATCCGTTCAATCATTCCACGATCATCACTTATGAGATACCGGAAGAGTCACATGTCCGGCTGGGCATCTACGATGTGACAGGACGGCGGGTGAGCAGCCTGGTTGACGAAATGCAGGTGCCGGGAGAATATCGGATTACCTGGAATGCTGAAAATTTGGCCAGTGGTGTGTATTTGTACCGATTCACTGCCGGTGACGTGGTTCAGACACGACAAATGATACTGATCAAATAGGAATTATAGTACCTGTTTAATAATGCCCAACGGGCATGATATAAAGCGGATATTCGCCATCCTCAAGCTCCATCAGCTCCATAATGCCTTCATCGTCAAAGGCACCAATGGCAACCGTGCCCAGCTCCAGGGCAGTGCTTTGCAGGTAAATATTCTGCGAAACGTGTCCTGCCTCCATATACATGAACCGTTCCGCCCGCTCACCGTACCTTTGCGCCGTCCTCTCCAGAACACCCGTTATCACCAAAACAACCGGCGCATCAATGATGGGCTCCTGCTGAAGTGACATTTGGTAGATATCCCGGCGCATATCCTGGCTGTGAACCCGGTCCAGCGCGTGATCTCCGGGGTCATACCGGTACACGCCTTCACCCGGTTCATGTCCGTCAGAAACGACAAAGTAAAGTTCGATCGGATAAGTAGCTCCGGCTGAAGGAGCGGTGCGGAAGTTATTTACCCGGTCGCTGATACCCTGGGCAGCCCAGGCCAGCTGACTGATTATCCCGGCTGATATGGTTTTGTCCGAGTACGACCGGACGGACCGCCGGTCTTTCAGAGTTTTTTCCAGGGAAATATCTCCCTCAAGAGAAGGTTCCGGTAGTGAAATGGTCTCCATATTGTCATTTGTATTGTTTTCAGGGCCGAAACAGTTACTGATGATCATCAATGTAATTATGCTGATAACTGGTAACATGGCAATAGTAATCTGGATGTGATCAGTTTGTGCTGAAATAAATAATACATATTGGCACACAATGACTTGTTCAATATAAATACTGAAAACACAAACGGAAAGGATAGTGCCGGCTTAAGTATTGCGTTCAGCAGGACGATAATCAGGCATACCTGCTTTTCCCGGAACGGAACTCAGGTCTTGATCACAGGTCTGCAAAATATGGATTGGAGCATAAACGGGATTTATTCACCAGCGATGGAATAGTAATAATAATCCCGGTACTTATGCCTTTTATGCCTCTGCTATTATTTAACTTATGAAAAGGATGGTATTTATGAGTACGGATAACAAAACCGCATTCTGGAAAAAATGGACATTGAAGACCCGTCTTTTGACAACAATATCCGCAATTCTTGTAGTAACCGGGTTGCTGTTGACGACAGCCAATGTATTTACGGCAGGGAACAGTTTCAGAGAACTGGCTGATTATACACTGAACATGAAACTGGACGGTGATGTGGAGTCTGTTCAGGTCTATGCCGGGAACTATTTTGGTGAAGTGGAGTTATCAGATAACCGGCTGGTTGACAGCGAAGGAGCCCCCGTTGAAGGCAGAAATGATGCCATTGACCGGATTGCCCGGGATCTCGGGGTGGAAGCTACCATTTTTCAAAGAGACGGGGATGACTTCCGGAGAATTGCGACCAGTATTCAGGACAACTCGGGAAACCGTGCCGTCGGTACTTTTTTGGGTGTTGACAGCGAAGCTTATGATCCGGTGATGCAGGGAGAGCTGTATGTAGGAGAAGCGGATATTCTGGATCGCCCGTACCTCACCGCTTATGAACCGATGACGGATGGCTCAGGCCGGGTTGTCGGGATCTATTTTGTCGGTATTCCCATGTCGGACGTAAACACGATCACCTCGGATGCCCGCTACTCTCTTGTCGCAACAGCCGGAATGGTGATGCTGATTGTCCTGCTCGTCGGTATTGCCATAGCCTGGTTGTTCAGCAACTCACTTATCCGGGCACTCAATAACATAATTACCGGGCTCAACAGCGGTGCAGAACAAATCAATGCTTCATCAACCCAGTTGTCCGGAGCCAGTCAGGAGCAGTCCGAAAGCGCAAGTGAACAGGCTGCAGGCTTGCAGCAGACGACCTCTTCGCTCGAAGAAATGTCCGCACAGACAAAGCAAACGGCCAATAATGCAGATGAAGCCGAGAGGGCAATGAAGAATACCCTTCCGGTCATTGACGAAGGCGTTGGTGCTATGGAGCGAATGTATGAGGCTATGGGGCAGATTAAAACCTCCTCTGATGAAACCTCAAAGATTATCAAAACAATTGATGACATCGCTTTTCAGACAAATTTGCTGGCACTGAATGCTGCCGTGGAAGCTGCAAGGGCCGGTGAGGCAGGAAAAGGGTTTGCCGTTGTAGCTGAAGAAGTCCGGACACTGGCACAGCGCAGTGCCGAAGCCGCAAGAAACACCTCAGAACTGATAGAACGTTCACAGGCAAATGCTCAAAGCGGTGACAATGCAGCCCGTGATGTTGCTGAAGGTCTTGAAAAAATCAAGCAAAGTGTCTCTGATGTGAGCACGCTGGTGGTTGAGATTACATCAGCGACCAAAGAGCAGGCTACGGGCATCACAGAATTGAACTCGGTCATGTCTGAAATGGATAAGGTAGTACAGCGCAATGCATCGGGCTCAGAAGAGACGGCAAGTGCCGCTGAAGAACTTTCTTCTCAGGCAGAAGAGCTCAGGCGCATGGTTGGGGAACTTGTTGCTTTGGCCGGCAGCAATGATGGCAGCACAGGCAATGGCCGCCAAAGAGCGCAGCATTCCGCAAGGCTGCATGCACCTGCAAATTACCGGAATTCGAATTCAGCAAATGCATCCGGCAGCAGTAACAGATCTGCAGCTTCCTCAGGAAATAAGGGAAAAAACACAACGTCAGCCGGCAACGGTGGTTACACTGCCAAACAGCGTTTCAGCAACAAGCAGAATCAAACTGAGCGGCATACAGCCACTGCAGCGTCCGCGGGCAACGGAAATAAAAAAAGTGCCCGGGAAATTATCCCTCTGGATGACGACGATCTGTCAGATTTTTGATAATTAGCTGGTTATCGGTTTCCTGCAGGGGTATATTTCAATGTCGTTGGAACTGAAAATTTCACCCCAATAAGGAGTCTGTCACATGGACAGCAACACCGAAACCCGCCGGCCCGGCAAGGAGCCATACTATCAGCGCAATATCCCCATGAAAAAACGCAAGCGGATTGTGTTGATCGCTCATGACAACAGAAAAGAGCAGCTGCTTGAGTGGGCTCGCTGGAATAAAAAACTGCTCGGTGACCACGAGCTTTTCGGTACAGGTACAACAGGAGGGATTATCTCCAGGGAGCTTGGACTGGATGTTCACCGTTTCAAAAGCGGCCCGCTTGGAGGCGATCAGCAGGTCGGTTCCAAAATATCCGACGGTGATATCGATGTCATGATTTTTTTCTGGGATCCGATGTCTGCGCAGCCTCATGATGTCGATGTCAAGGCTCTGCTGCGCCTGGCCGTTGTCTACAATATTCCGGTAGCCTGTAACCGCTCATCAGCTGATTTTATCATCTCATCCCCGCTGCTCCAGGAGGAGTATGACCGGAAAATCGATGATTTTGCCGCTGTGCTGATCGAGCCGTGACCGTTTTCTCCAATACCTGACGCGGTCCGATAAAAGCAGAGGCTGATCAGGCTGACCGGATCCGGCTGATAGATCCGGGCTGATCGGTTCAGCTGGCGGAAACATACCGGAATCATAACCAGGTGATTTAAACGGCAACTTCCTTTGCCGTCGAAGCTACCGCTACATCCGGCTCCTCGAGTACCACACCGGTTTCCAGCGGGCGCACATTGACCTGGTCTCCGGGCCTGAAGTGAATTCTATTGTCGGTGTGGACAAGGCATTCGCGGGCCTTGATTCTTACCCTGTAGGTGATGTCGTGGCCTTTGAACTCTTTGGAAACAACCTCTCCGAGGTGATTGTCGATCCGGGGATTCGGCTTTTCGAGTGTCAGATGTTCCGGCCGGATGGAGAGTGTGACTCTGCCGGTCGCCGGACGGTTAAGGTTGATCCGGCCGAACTCAGTCAGCGCTGAGGCACCGATGGCTTCAGCTGTAATGAGATTGGTGGTGCCGAGAAACTGGGCGACAAACCGGGTACGGGGACGATAGTAAACCTCCTCCGGCGTGCCGATCTGTTCGATGCGCCCCTCGTTCATAACGGCTATTCGGTCTGCAAAGGAGAGGGCTTCTTCCTGATCATGAGTTACAAGTACGGCCGTCATGCCGGCTTTTTTGAGCAGTCCCCTGATTTCATCGCGGGTTGACTGACGCAAAACGGCATCAAGATTGGAGAACGGCTCATCCAGCAGGATGAGTTCGGGAGTTGGTGCTATTGCCCGGGCAAGTGCAACACGCTGTTGCTGTCCTCCGGACAGTTCAAACGGACTGCGGTTCATGAAAGCGCGAAGGCCCATCATGCAAAGGATCTCTTCGGCCCGGACCTCCCTTTTGTTTTTCGGAACGTTCTTCAGCCCGAACATGACATTTCGCAGCACTGAAAGATGAGGAAACAGCGCATAATCCTGAAAAACAAATCCGATACCCCTGTCTTCCGGTTCTATGAAAATCTTGCGTTTTTTTCCGTTATTTCTGCCGGTACTGTTTTTTTCCGGCTTACCGGAGGCGGATTTGACCAGTATCCGGTCATTCAGTATAACTTCGCCTTCATCCTGAGGCTCAAATCCTGCTATCATGCGCAACGTCGTGGTTTTTCCGCATCCGCTGGGTCCGAGCAAGGCGAATATTTCGTGCCTGTTTACGGAAAAGGAAACCTGGTCCACGACTTTCTCTGGTGGTTCAAAAGATTTGCTGAGACCTGTTATCTGTAGATGTGTATTCATAATTAGAAAATGTGATCTGTCGTCAGCTGTTCGTGATCCGGTGCCTAAGTCTCAGGAGACCCGTCAGCCCGTCAAAAGATGTATGAAAAAAAGTCATCACGGTTTCTTTGTCCACTCTTTAGCAAAAAGTAACCCGACAAACAACGCAGAAAAAACCAGAATGAAAAGAGCATATGGTGCCGCCTGGGCAAACATGGCCTCAGAGGTATAACTCCAGACATTAACGGCCAGTGTTTCGAATCCGACCGGTGCCAGCAGAAACGTGATCGGCAGCTCTTTCATTGCCGACATAAATACAAAAGCAGCAGATACGATCAAACCGTTCCTCATGACCGGGAATGTCGCAAGAAAAAATGCTTTAAGCCTTCCGTAGCCGAGAGAACGAGCCGCCTCTTCGAGCCGCGGCGAGGCCTGATAAAGAGAGCTTCTGACGGGACCGATGGCTTCAGCCAGAAAATGCAGCGCGTAAGCCACGATCAGCACAATGAGTGTTTGATAGAAAAACGGGGCGACGCTGAGAGTGAAAAAAATCAGTGCCAGTGCAAATGCAAGGGGAGGCGTGGCATAGCCAAGATAGGCGATCCGTTCCAGTCCGCGGGTGAGCCGGGACGGATGCCGCACACCGATATATGCCAGCGGAATGGCAAGGCCTGTTGCCAGCAGCGCGGCCGGGGCGGAAGCCATGGCCGATCCCGTCAGTGCACGCTTAAGACCGGCAAGCTGTCCGGTGTCAAATGCCTCCAGCATCCAGAAAAGTATGGTACTGACAGGCAGGACAATCGAAAGGAGTACCAGCACCGTGACAAACAGATATGCAGGCCACTTCCAAATGCCGAGTGTCATGATTTTGGCATTTTTCTCATTGCCGGTTCCTGTCCGGTGGAAAAGCATTCCTCTGAGAAGCTTGTATTCGACAATCAGTGCCGTTGATGTCAGCACCAGCAACATCAGGGCAAGCCATGCCGCATATACCCGGTCATAGGCGGCCGCATACTGCAGATAGATGGCAAAACTGAAGGTTTCGAATCTCATGAGGGAGACAGCACCGAAGTCCCCGAGGACATAAAGAAAAATGATGAGGGTGCCCGCGTAGTAGGCCGGTTTCAGCTGGGGGAGGATGACCAGGAAGAACACTTCCCGCGGCCGGTAGCCCAGTGAGCGGGATGCTTCTTCAAGTGAGGGATCGATACCGGCAAGTGCCGCGCGGAAGTTCAGGTAGAGATAGGGAAACGTATACAGGCTGATGGCGGTCAGTGCCCCGGGGAATCCCCTCAGCCTTGGCAGTTCAATACCGAACAGCACGGCAAGGGTACCGTCAGAACCGGTAAAACCCAGCAGGGCATAGGCCATTACGTATCCGGGAATAGCCAGAGGCAGTACGCCAAGAAGAGTAAGTAATTTTCTCCCCGGGATGTCGGTCCGTGTCGTGATCCAGGCCAGGGGAAGAGCTATTGTCGTTCCCACAATCAGCGTCCCGAAAGCCAGCAGCAGCGTGTTGTAAAGCAGCTCCAGATTGCGTGTCCGCAGAACCAGCTCCATGGATAGCTGGGTATCAGCTTCCAGTGCACGAATCACCAGATAAATCAAAGGTATAAGTACCAGGATCCCTACCAGGACGGCAGGCGCCAGAAAGTACCAGGACGGTAAATTGGTGATCCGGAATATTTCTTTAAGCTTTCTGAACAAAGTTGGTTATCTGCATCAATATGAGTGAAAGCATGTTATCATCAGAGCAGCCCGGCTCTGCGAAGCAGATTTAGCGTTTGGTCAAGCTCACTGAGTTTGTCAAGATCGAGCGTGGGACTCAGCTCTCTGATGTCTGAAAGAGGCATTCGACCGGCTGCAACGGTGACCTCATCGTGCACCGGATACTCAAAAACTTCATCCGTAACCCATTGCTGATTCTCCTTCTCAAGAAGGAATTGAATAAAGGCCCGGGCTGATTCCTCGTTGCGGGCATTTTTGAGCATTCCGATTCCGGCCACATTCACCAGGTTGCCGGGGTCGCCGGCCTCAAAAAAGGTTTGGTCAACCGGAAAGTCCGGGTTGTTCTCCCGAAAGCGGTAGAGATAGTAATGATTGGTCAGTGCAACATCGATCTCACCAGCCGATACAGCCTGCAAAAGGGCGCTGTTGTTGATATAGCTTTCAGCGTCATTGTCTTTCATCGCGCGGAGCCATTCAAGGGTGGCATCGTCCCCTTCCAGAATGCGCATGGATGTCAGGAACGACTGGAATGAGCCGTTGCTCGGGGCCCATCCCACGCGACCTTTCCACTTCCCGTCGGTTAATCCAAAAACGGATTCCGGAAGATCCGAACTGTCAACGCGGGTTTTCGAAAAAGCCATGACACGTGCACGTCCGCTTGTTGCAATCCAGGTTCCGTCAGTGTTATGAAACTGACCGGGAACCATTTCCAGCAGCGAGGAAGGAAGCTGTTCCAGCATGTCACCGCGATGTACTGCCCCCAGAGCACCTGCGTCTTGTGCCCAGAATACATCGGCGGGCGTCCGGCGTCCTTCTTCAAGCATGGCCACGGCAAGCTGGGTGGAACTTCCGTATCTCACGTTGGCCCGGATCCCGCTCTCTTCTTCAAATTTCTCAATTAGGGGTTCTACCAGTGCCTTGCTGCGACCGGAATAGATAGTAAGCGACTGGGCAGTCAGATGAGCAGGTATCAGCAAAAGAAGTATTAAAGCAGATACCAGAGTATGAGTGTACATGGGGCAGGTTGATTTTCGGTTTATTTTATTCATCATTCAATCCAGATTTTGTAACATCAGGAGTATTCATATAATTTCAGTGAGTTCTTCCGCACTTGTTTATTGCCATAAGCCCGCTGTTTGGAGAAGCAGGTTTAGTCCCCCGCCGGCGAAAAGTACAATTGCCAGCATTATTGCAATCAGTTTCAGGAGGCTCGGCCACCCGATTTCCTTGAACAGTACAACAAAAGTTGCTACACAGGGGAAGTAAACCATCAGCACGACACTGGCTACTATTAGTTCAGAGACCTCCATACCAAGCGGTACAAGCATTCCCACAGCAACATCCTTTCGCAAAAAGCCTACGATCATGGCTGCACCCGCCTCACCCGGTAAGCCGAACAGCCCGGTGATAACCGGGGCAAAAGCATCACTGATATATCCGATAATCCCCATTGTGTAGAATATGTTGACTACAAAAACACCCAAAAGGACATATGGGAGTGCACCCCGGATAAATCCGTTCATACGCATGTATATTTTTTTTGACAGGGATTCGGCATAGGGCTTTCTGAATGGAGGAAGATCAATCAGCATTTCTGTCGTTTTTCCTCCCAGAAACAGATTCATGGACCAGCCAAGAATCAGCAGCAGTAAAAAAAGAGTACCATATACCAGCAGAAGCCCGGCCAGACCGGCCTGCCCCAGTAGTCCGATGACCATCGCCTGCTGAGCCATGCAGGGAACAACGATCGCAATCAGTGTTGCTACGATGAAGCGCTCTTTTTTGGTTTCCAGCATGCGTCCGGCCATAACTCCGGGAACATTGCATCCAACGCCGAGCATCAACGGAACCACAGACAACCCGTGAATACCCAGTTTTCTCATAATACTGTCAACGACCACACCCAGACGCGGCAGATAACCGACATCTTCCAGCAGGCTCAGAACCACATAGAAACAAAATATAAACGGTAGAACTACTGCAAACGGGATAAAAAGTCCGGTAGTTAACAGGCCGAAAGATTCCTCCATATCAATACTGCCGTCAATAAGGTTGCCGACAAGTATGCTGTGAACAAATCCCGTACCACCTAACCACTCTGAGAGCCATGTCGTTACAGGAAGCCAGAGAAAAAGGAAGAGGTCCTCCATAATTTCATGAAGCAAATCACCGAATAAAGCCACAAAGGCAAAACTTGCGATCAGAACCGCAAACGCCAAGAGGGGCCCTGCTGCGGGATGAACGGAGAGGGATTCCGCTTTTGCGGGAATGGAGGAGCCCCGGTGTTCATCGGTTTGGCAATCGGAAATAATTTTATCAATTTCTGACCAGATAGCATCACTGCCGCCGGCTCTTCCGGATTGATCATTATGGGAACCGGGCAGATTTCCAAACGCACAACCATATCCCTGGCCGGAATGTGAAGCGTCCGCCGCATCGTATTTGTTGTGAGGATACGATTTTCCGGTGGCTGATTGCCTCCGGGCAGAAGGTCCGGTTGTACCGGCTTTCCCATTAAGCAACAGGCTTTCCAGCCGGCTCCGCAACTCTGAAATGCCGTCACCGGTAACAGCACTGGTCGTAACTACCGGAATACCTAACCGATGCTGCAATTTTTCAACATCGATTTTTATCTTCTTTTTCTTGACTTCGTCCCACATGTTGAGAACCAGTATGACCGGACTGCCAGTTTGCACCAACTGAAGCGATAAATAAAGGCTTCTTTCAAGGTTTCCGGCATCGGCTACATTGACAATGACATCGCCTTCCCCAAGCATGGAGACGGCAACCTGCTCGGCCTTGTTGGTTGGATCAAGTGAAAAAGTCCCCGGCAAGTCTACCAAATCCGCCTTAACGGAGTTTATTTTTAACGAACCCCGGGCGTATTCCACGGTTGTTCCGGAATAGTTGGAAACCATCACATCAGTTCCGGTCAACCGGCTGAATATGGCACTTTTTCCAACATTGGGGTTGCCTGTTAACAGAACACGCATGTCGCAAATATCTTTATCCGGCCTGTGAATGTTCTTGCAAATGATGTTCGGGAAGTTTGCTGCATACTTTAATACTGGAGGCAAGTTCTCTGCTCATGGCAGTTTGCTGTCCGCTTACTGCCACCACTACAGGACCACCGGCAGCCTGGGAGCTGATACGCGAAATGGACTTGCCTTGCCGTATGCCCAGTTCTTTGAGACGATGTCTGAGGTTGCTGCTGTCAGGAAGGGAAATGATTTCTGCTTCTTCACAGGCATTCAGCTCAATAAGTGTTTTTATCATGAAGATGCAAAAAAGTCTTAATATTGAAAATAATTGTATTAAGACTGAATCTAAATAATTATCCGGAGAAATGCATCCCTCATTGGTCAATCCGGCAGAACCCGGGCAGGTTTCAGAAATTCATTCATCGTTTGATGCGCACCTTGTGGCAAGCAGAATAATGATAAGCAAGGGCATCAGGTAATCATTCCTCTTTTCCTGCATGCAGATACAGGCAAGGCGCTGACTGCGTAAATCAGCCTTGTTGCAAGCAAGTCAGATCAGCTTGTCCCATGAAGTGTTACCGTGAGCGCTCGTGCTCCGCCCCGGTTTCTGTGCTCACACAGATAGATGCCCTGCCAGGTGCCCATGGATAAACGACCGTTGCTGACCGGTATGGTCAGGGAAGGACCAAGAATGGATGCCTTTATGTGCGAAGTCATGTCATCAGGGCCTTCAAGGGTATGCTTGTACATTGAAGTATCCTCGGGTACCGTACGGGTAAAATGCATTTCGAAATCTTCCCGCACGGTAGGATCCGCATTTTCATTTATTGTGAGACTTGCGCTGGTATGCATGATATGGATATGGGCCAGACCGATGCGCATGTCGGATAATTTGTCCAGTTGGGATACAATTTCATCGGTTACAAGATGAAAACCGCGTGAGCGAGGGCGAAGTGTGATTTGCTGCTGATGCCAGATGTCGGACATGGATGTCTGCCTGTTTTTGATTTAAAATATCTGTTTTAGCGTCATTTTATTGCATTCAAACTGATGATAAAGCGTAAACTCATCCGAACAAACCGCTGATGTTGCCGCCGTCGTGGCTGATGGTCTGTCCGGTCACATATGCCGAGTGTTCCGACAAAAGCCACGCCGCCAGTCCGGCAAACTCTTCTGCCGTACCGAACCTGCCGGCAGGAATCGCCTTTTCCATGGCTTTTCGTGCTTCGGCCGTATCTTCTCCGCTTCGCCCGGCGCGGTAGGCAATGACGCGCTCAATAGCCGGAGTGTCGTGAGGACCGGGAGCCAGCACATTTACCGTTATGCCTTCGGAGGCGACATCTCGTGACAGCGACTTTGCAAAGCCCACAACGCCGGCACGCATGGCATTGCTCAGGGCGAGCACAGGGATGGGCTGTTTGACGGACTGGCTCTCAACAAAAAGAATTCTGCCATATCCGGAGCTCCGGAATTCGGGCATCAGTCGCAGCACGAGGTCAACTTTCCACCGGAAGACGGACTGATAAGCCTCATCCCATTCAGAAATGTTTGTATGAATGGCCGGCTTTGCCGGAGGTCCGCCGGAGTTCAGCACCAGTCCGTGAAGCGACTTTCCCTTGACCATGTTAACCAGCCTGTCCAGTGTTTCGGACCTGGTCAGGTCGCCCTGAAGCGGACTGAACTGATGAGGCCATCGCTGATGCAACCTGGAGAGGGGGTCCTGTTTTCTGGCAACACCGGTAACACGCGCTCCTTCCCGGCACAAGGCATTCGTAATAGCCTTGCCAAACCCGGAGCTGCATCCGGTAACGACAAAATGGCGATCCTTGAGTTGCAGGTCCATATTACATTGGTTTTAGGTTAAATGATAATGATCCGGCGGACTTCCGGGCGTTATGCTCCGCTTTGTTTCTGAATTTGAAAACACGGGGGTCCTGCCGGACTATGTCCCGGATCAAAGACGGCAACAATAATGAGATAAAAATAACAAAATGGCAGGTTTTTCCATTTATCCCATGAGTGACTCATCCGCACGACTGAGGGGGATGTTCATGGAGCTGAATGTTTGCAAGCGGTATTGCCAGAGTACCAGTGCGGGCATGATCATGAACATAATGCGATGGGCGTTATCCGGAGCCAGCAAGTAACTTACTGCAAACATGATGGCAAACCAGCAGGAGAGAACAGTTACTGTTTTGTTCCAGCCCATCACAAAAATTCGGTAAGCAAAAAAGGCCAGGGCAAGTCCGAAGCTTCTGAAAAATGCCCCCAGGACCGTACTCTCGGATTCGGACAGCCGTGTGGTGATGTGGCTGAGCCACTCACCGGGCCGGAAAAACAGATGAGCATCGGGTACATTCGTAAACAGCGGAACAGCAAGATAAATCAATGCCGCAGCCAGAACGGAAGCATATCCCTGAATCCACAGCCGTCCACGGAGCATATCGGTCAGCGGCAATAAAAAAAGTCCGAGGAACAGGTACTCCGAAACCCATACTCCCGCAATCATCGCCGGAAGCAGGATGACCCAATTTTGCAAAAGCACGCCGACAAGGACCAGCCCGAATGCAGTGAACATGAGGGCATCGGGTACCGGGAGAAAAACACCCTGCCAGAATGCAGGCAGCGTCAGAATCAAAAACGGGGGGATGGCCACCTCAAGCGAATTTGTACTTTTATCCTTAAGCGACAGGTAATACATCAGCCCGAAACCAGCCAGCAGGTAAATAAAGTTAAGCGATCCGGTCAGCAGCCCGAGGCTTTCCTCGCCCGTCAATCCGAACAACCCGGCAATGGTGCCGCTGATAACCGGCACAAGAATCCGGAAAGACGAAATTTCTGTGCTGAAAAAGTTCATGGATTCGGCCAGGGCAATGTAAGCAAACATGTCTCCGTAGGTGCCTTCCTCCCCGATGCGCCCCTCTGCCAGCAGCACAAAATGGGCAATCATCACGATAGAGCAGGCCGATGCCAGAACCGGCATCGAAATATACAGCGTCATCGAGAACCGCGTTGCTGAGTGGGGGACGTCCCGTTTGGCCTCGTTTGATTGCGTTGTCACCAGCAGCCGAATTTGGAGGTGTTTGCTACAGCAATTCTTTTACGGTCTGACCGATAAGCGCCGGACTTTCACTGACGGTGATGCCGGCTTCACTGAGCGCTTTTATCTTGTCGTCGGCTGTTCCTTTTCCGCCGCTGACAATAGCTCCGGCATGACCCATGCGGCGGCCGGGAGGGGCTGTGCGGCCGGCAATAAATGCAACGACAGGCTTGCTGACATTCTCGCTGACCCAGGCGGCAGCTTCCTCTTCATCGGTACCCCCGATTTCCCCGATCAGGACGATAGCCTCGGTTTCCGGATCATTTTCGAACAGGGCAATGGCATCGCGATGTTTGGTTCCGATTACGGGATCACCGCCGATACCGATGGCCGTGCTCTGTCCAAGTCCGGCCTTGGTAAGCTGGTCGACAGCCTCATACGTGAGTGTACCGGATCGTGAGATCACCCCGATGTGTCCGGGTGTGAATACATTGGCAGGCATGATGCCGACCTTGGCCTGTTCCGGAGTGATAATTCCGGGGCAGTTCGGCCCGATGAGCGTGGCTCCGTGGCGCCGGACCACTTCCCTTGCGACGATCATATCCTTCACCGGGATGCCCTCGGTGATGCAGACAATCACCCCGATGCCATTGATGGCCGCTTCGGTAATGGCATCAGCGGCAAATGCCGGCGGTACAAATATGACCGATGTGTTGGCGCCTTCCTGCCTGACCGCATCGGCCACGGTATTGAATACCGGCCTGTCGAGATGGCTGGAGCCGCCTTTTCCCGGAGTCACCCCGCCGATGACATTGGTCCCGTAAGCGATCATCTGTTCGGCGTGAAAAGTGCCTTCCTTTCCGGTGAAGCCCTGTACAACCAGTCTCGTGTCATTTCCAACTAAAACGCTCATGCCATTACTTTTTTTGAGGTTCGGTTTACAAATCGCATGGAATATACCGACAGCAGAATTCAGTTGCCAAACCACTTGCAATAAACTTCGCATTTGGCTTGAATGGCAATCGGCAAAGACGCAATTTAGAGAGATAATCAACAACGACGCACAGGCACAATATGATTCCGGACGATAAAAAAGAAGAAGTAAGACAGGCAGCCGACATCGTGGATGTCGTCTCTGATCACGTCAAGCTGCGCCGCACAGGCAGCAACTTCACCGGATTGTGCCCGTTTCACAGCGAGAAAACACCATCATTCAGTGTGTCACCCGGACTCGGAATCTACAAATGCTTCGGATGCGGGGAGGGCGGCGATGTGTTCAATTTTGTGATGAAGGTGGATGGTGTCGGGTTTGAGGAAGCGGTGCGAACCCTGGCGGAGCGATACAATGTCGTGCTGCCGGAAAAGGAGGAGCAGTCCTACGATCCCAATCAGTACCTCAAGGACGGTATCTACCACGCACTGAGATTTGCCGGCCATTTTTACTACAACAATCTGGCTGATTCCGACGAAGCCGCCCACGTCCGGGATTATCTGCAGAAGCGCGGCTACCCCTGGAAAACGGTGCGAAAGTACGGTCTGGGATATGCGCCCGACCGCTATGATGGCTTGCTTAAAGCTGCATCTGATGCCGGAATCAACCGGGACTATCTTATGGAAGCGGGGCTGCTCAAAGCCCGTGAGCGCGGTTCCGGCTATTACGACACCTTCCGCGCCCGTCTGATGTTTCCGATCTTCAATCCGAGCGGAAAGGTCATCGCGTTCGGCGGCCGCACCCTTTCCGACGCCAAAAACATCCCGAAGTACATCAATTCGCCGCAGACGCAGGTCTACAACAAGAGCGAAGTGCTTTACGGCATTCAGGTGGCCAGGAATGACATCCGCAAGGAGGGGGAAGTTATTCTGGTGGAAGGGTATACCGATGTGATCTCACTTCAGCAGGCGGGGATCGGCAATGTGGTATCGACCAGCGGGACCTCGCTGACACCGGATCAGGTGCGTGTGATGAAGCGCTACGGCGATACGGTTGTGATGATTTTCGATGCGGATGTTGCCGGGGTGAGGGCTGCGGTGAGGGGGATCTCGATTGCGCTGGAAGGCGGGATGGCCGTGAGGGTGCTGACGCTGCCTGAGGGGGAGGATCCCGACTCCTATGTGCGGGAATACGGTGAAGAAGGGTTCCGGGAGCTCAGGAAGAAAGAGACTATGGATTTTTTGAGATACCTGGTTTCGCTGGCGAAAAAAGAGGGCCGGTGGGATGACCCTGTGGACCGGCGGAAAATCATCACCGAAATGCTTGAAGCCATTGCCGTAATGCCGGACGAGGTTTCCCGGATGAATTTTTTACAGGAACTGAGCAGAATCAGCCGGATCGGGGACAGGACACTTCAAAAGGAACTGGAGATCGTCCGGAACCGCATCCGCAAAAGCGCCCGGTTGCGCTCATCGCGTCCGGGGCGGGAGCAAGCCGGTCCGCAGCCCCGGTACGGCCACGATTCCGGCTCCGGACACGGCCGTATGCCAGGTCACGGGCACACACATCATCCCGAAGCCGGACAGACGCAGCCGAATCGTGAACAACAGGGGGAAAAGCAGCCGGGCAGGGATCCGGGACAACCTGCCGCATCCCAAAACATACCCTCAGGGCCTAAAGGCGGTGTTCCTGCTGCTGAAGGCGGATTTCCGGAGGCGACCCGCTCATCCAGCCGCGATACGGCCGGACCGGTAAGGCGCCCGGAGTACGAAAAAGAGCTCATCCGCCTGATGCTTACCTTCGGAAACAAGCTGGTTTCTTTTATCGGTATGCACTGCAGCGAAGAATATTTCGAAGATCCGCAGCTGAAAGCTTTTTATGAGGACATCATGCAGCGTTATCAGAACGGTGAGGAAATTTCCGTCGAGGCATACAGCCGCAGGGAACATCCCTACCCCGAACTGGTGGGTGAAATCGTGCTGGAGCGGTACTGGATCAGCGAGCTTGGCATGAAAAAGCGCGGCTACAATATTCACAAAGATGCCGATCCGTTCAAAACGGCACGCGGGGCGCTGAAGACAATAAGAATACGATTCCTCGAACAGTTGCATCAAAGGCTGCTGGATGATTATCCTTATGCCGATACCGACCGCAAAGCACAGATTCAGGAATGGATTCGGAAAGCACGTCGCGAGCGCAACCGGTTTGAAACCGTAGCATCAGAAACATTGTTTCCGGCAGAATCCTGATCGCTCAGGGTTATCCCAATAATCAATAAATATTTTTAGATGGAGTCACAAACATTGAAAACGGCCCGGCTTGCTGCCGAAAAAGCCAGGGATGTCATCAGATATTACGACAAAAACCGCTCCCGGCTGAATGTGGAGCTGAAGGCCAAGAACGATCTGATTACCGAAGCTGACGAGGCGGCGGAAAAAGTGATAATCAGTGTCATCCGCCAGGCTTTTCCGGATGATGACATTCTGGCCGAAGAATCGGCAAGTGAGACCAGCCTCACAGACCGGCGCACATGGATCATCGATCCAATTGACGGAACCACCAATTTCGCGCATGGCGTGCCGATATACTGCATATCCATTGCAATGTGGGAGCATAAAAAGCCGCAGACCGCACTGATTCTTGAAGTCAATCGTGATGAGTGGTACACCGCCGAATCCGGGAAAGGAGCCTGGCTCAACGGAGAGCGCATTTCTGTTTCGGATATCACGGAACCGCAGCAATCACTGCTGGCCACCGGTTTTCCCTATCGTGACCTGGAGCTGGTGGATGCCTACCTTGAACTGTTCAAGTCGTTTATGCATGACACCCAGGGTGTCCGGCGTCCGGGAAGTGCCGCTTACGATCTTTGCCTGGTCGCTTCCGGACGATGTGACGGTTTTTTCGAGTACGGGCTTTCTGCCTGGGATGTCGCCGCCGGCAGCCTGCTGATCCGTGAGGCCGGCGGAGTGGTTTCCGACTGGCACGGCAAAGAAAACTGGCTTTTCGGAAAGCGAATTGTTGCAGGAAATTCCGATATTTACCAATTCATGAAACAACGAATTCAGGAAATTATTCCGGAAAAGTTTCTGAGCTGAAGCCGGATTCTTTTTCCCGAGTCGCCCTTGAAATAAAAAATGAACTGTTTGCGCGCCCGGTCGTCTAACCTGTTGAGCAAGGTTTGAAATCATTCACCGAAAGCCGGCAATGTGCAAACTGTTACATTTTAACATTTTCAGGGTGAGATAGAAAAGTGAAATCACCTGATGTCATCTTACACACTGACCGAGCACGAACTGAACCAGCGGCTGCCGGAGTTCTATCCGCGCATCTACCGCATGGTGCGAGCTATGGTGCATGGGAGCGGAATCGATCCGGAAGATCTGACACAGGATATCTTCCTCAAGGTGTACAACAAGCGGCATCTGTACAACGCAAGCAGCGGCCTGTACACCTGGACCTATCAGATTGCCCGGAATACCGTACTGGATGCACTGCGTCGCAACAAAATACAGCGCCGGATTTTCTGGTGGAGTGATGCGGAAGAAGAACCTGTAGAGTTTGATTCCGGTGAAGCGGGTGATGAAACGCTGGACCGGCGGGAGCGGCAGAAAATGCTGCATGAGGCACTTGCCGCCCTGTCGGAAAAAGACCGGCTGATTATCACCATGCGGGATCTGGAAGGAATGGCATATGATGAAATTGCAGAAATTGAAAATATATCCGTCGGTACCGTGAAAAGCAGACTATTTACAGCCAGGCAAAGGCTCAAAAAAGAGCTGATGCGGCTTGGTGTTCATCATCAATTTGAAACCGATGCGTAATGCGCTATCCAAAAATTACCTTTAGTCACAAAAACCATACTGATTACCGTTGTAACTGATTATTAATCCATCTCCTCCTAACATGAAATGATCATGACCGGCTGAAATCCGGACACACAGGCGCATGATTACATACGGTCATGACATTACATGTGACGACATAAATCCAAACATTTAAACACATGAAACGTCCGAACAAAAAACAATACCTCTTAAGCAGACTGATCGACGCCCAGGATGGTTTGCTGCAAGAAGACGAGCTGCGGCAATTGAAAAAAGAGGTAATGGCGTATGATCCCTCACTTTGGGATGACCACCTCTGGATGCTTGAGCAAAAAAGCGAAAAGGGGGTTTTCGGGCAAATGCAGGACCTGCACGCGGCGGAACCCGGCAATGCGGACATAAGCAGGTTCCACCGCAGGAAAGAAGCCGAAACCGGTGATCAATTCGCGCTCGAGCACCTTGTCTGGAGCTGGTTCCGGAAATACGTCATCACAGTCGGTGTGCTTTTAATCGTCGTGCTGACCGGCATTGAGATGACAACGACTGCTTCTGATGTCTCGTTTGAGGAGCAGATGGAATCCTATTTTGGAGTACATGATGAAGAAATGTCCGAGCTCAATCACTGGTTGTATGAGGATTTGTGACTTTGCATCCGGACCGGCTGTGAAAATGTTACTGGCTTGATGAAACAACGTGAGATATTATGAGTAAAAATCCAAAAGTTACAATTGCACTGGCTTTTCTGCTGACGTTCCTGATCGGTATCGGAGCCGGATACCTTTTGCGCGGCAGTGTCCAGCCCGGAGCGTATACGGCTCAGATGTCCTACGATATGCCCGATGATACCGTGGCTGAAGGGCAGGATGAACTGGTCCGTGAAGGGCGCGGAGAAGGAGCAGGTGCCGGTCAAAGATCACTGGCAGAAAGGGACGGCGATCAAAGACGCACCGAAGCCGGTGAGCGTGATGAGGACCACAGAAGGTACGGCAGAAACGAAGATGAAGTACGTCAAAGAGATCGTGATGAACAAGACCGTGAGTGGCGGCGTGAAGAGTACAGGCGCGACAGAGAGGCAAGAAATTATGAGCAACTCAGAAAAAGACTGAAAGATGAGCTCAATCTGTCCGAAGAAACAGCGGAACACTTTTTCTCATTGCTGGAAGAGCATCGCCACAAGGTCAGGGATGATATCGTGACTTCATACAGAAAGATCAGGGAAAAACATCACCAGCTGCAGGATGAGCTCGAGGAAAAACTCTCGGAAATCCTGACGGAAGAACAGCTGGAAGCCTGGAGTGAGCGGTTTGCTCCTAAAAGAGACCGCACACGTCGTGCGGAAGAGCCGGACGACGACTAAGTTCCGGGTTGCGACAGGTTACCGGATCGGTTGTGTGGAAAGCAGAAAATCCAGATTTCCGGCGGGAATAGGTCCGCCGTAGTAGAGAAACGGCTCACCGAACGTCACTCCAATTTGCTGACCGTATTCTCTGGATCGTCCGCGAACTGCTTCAAAAAAACGGCGGCTTGATACAAATGTCTCAGGCTCGCTGTCATCCGGCCCGTCATCAAGAAATTGCGAAGAAAACGCCCGGATGGCCGCTTCTTTTTTTTCGATGGCAGCAGTGATGTCGACGACAATGGTCGGCTGGAACGGCCAGTGCTGCATGAAGTGAAGGATGTGAGACGGGCGCCAGGGCTCCTGAGATGCGCCGGTCTCGCTGTCCGTTGTTTCAATCCTGGTCAGACCACCATAAAAGAGTGCGTCCAGTGTCAGTCTGGCGGCATTGCGATGGTCGGGATGCCGGTCTTCGGGGGCATTGATCAGGCAGATATCCGGCCGGTACTTGCGTACGGTCCTGATAATCTGCTCTCTGTGTCCGGCAGTGTTTTCCAGACCGCAATCCGGCAGTCCGGCATTTTCCCTGACAGACAAACCAAGTATTTCTGCAGCTATTTGCGCCTCCTGAACCCTCATTTCAGGCGTACCTCTTGTCCCCATCTCTCCGCGGGTCAGGTCCAGGATCCCCGCCTTTTTCCCGGACGCTGTCATCACGGCAAGTGTGCCGGCACAGCAAAGCTCGGCATCGTCGGGATGGGCTGCAATTGCCATGATGTCAAGTTTCATTTGCAGTTGGTTTGATTCGTATTTTAGCACTGAAGCCACTGAAGCCACTGAAGGTCTCTGCAGCTTGTAACGGCCGGCGAATTTTGCCAGATAAAACGGCCGGATGCCAAAACCACATGCTGCATAAGATCTATCAAAAATACCTGATTTCAACCGCAAAGACCAGACGTGATTCAATCCGGCACTGAAACCATTCGCAGCAGTCGGGCAGCGCGCGCATCAAAATTTCCTGAAACCCGGATCCGGTTTTGTACGTAGAAGATGCAAACTGTAGCCGCAAAAAGGTCATTACAGACGTTATTCAACAGTATACGGTTTAATTCTGCACCGCAACTCCGGTCTAATCATGCTTATTCGAATTCGCAGCATTTACGAGGGTGTGCGTCTGTCGCTCTATGCCATCTGGAGCAACAAGCTGCGTTCCGCGCTGACTACCTCCGGTATCGTTATAGGTATTGTGATGGTAACTACTATGGTTACCGTTATCGACGGGATCAACCGGTCGTTCGAATCGAGCATGGAGATGCTCGGACAGGATGTGGTTTTCGTTCAGAAATGGCCCTGGGGTTTTGGAGGAGAGTATCGCTGGTGGGATTATGTCAATCGCAGGGAGATGGATGTAACCTATGCCTCCGAGATTTCTGCCAGAAGCACCTGGGCATCAGCCGTTTCCGCCGAAGCTTCCAGGCGGGGAAGCGTGACATACCGCGATGAAACAGCCGAAGAGGTCCAGATTGATGGAGTTACCGCCAGCTATATCCGCACTTCAGCCATAGAGATATCAGACGGCCGCTTTTTTACCGAAGAAGAGGATCATGCCGCCAGGAATGTGGTGATTCTGGGGCATGATGTTGCTGATGCCCTGTTTAACTGGCGCGATCCGGTCGGACAGAGGGTTCGCATTGGCGGGAGACGTTTCGAGGTAATCGGGGTTCTGGAGCGCCAGGGAAATTTTCTGGGAATGCAGAGTTTCGACAATATGGCCATAATTCCCATCAACACATTCCGCTATATTTACGGGCTGCATCGCGGTATTTCCATCCGGGTGCAGTTTGACAACGATCAGGCGCTCAGAGAAGGTCAGTACGAAATTGAAGGCATCATGAGGCAGATCCGCAGGCTTGATCCTGCCGAAGACAACGATTTTGCCATCAATCGCCTGGATATGTTCGAGCAGCAGTATCGTGCCATGACCGGCGCCATCTACGGTGTGGGAATTTTTCTGACGGCTCTGTCGCTGTTTGTCGGCGGGATCGGAGTGATGAATATCATGTATGTATCGGTCAAGGAACGGACGCGCGAAATAGGCATCCGGAAAGCCGTGGGTGCGCGCTACCGGGAAGTGCTGCAGCAGTTCCTGGTGGAGTCGGTAGTCATCTGCTTTATTGGCGGCATACTGGGCATTATGCTCTCGGGCGTGGCGGTATATGCCATCAATCAGTATTTCGTTGCGCATCTGGGCATAAACACTATCCTGCTGGCTTTTGTAATCACAACGATTACCGGACTGGTTTTCGGGTTTTTGCCGGCCCACAAGGCTGCCAAGTCCGATCCCATTGAATCACTGCGCTACTCGTGAGGAAAATCATGAATCTCTGGCAAATCATAAAAATGGCATTCGGTGCTCTTGGTTCCAACAAGACAAGAGCTTCGCTGACGCTGCTTGCCATTGTTGTCGGAGTATTTGCGGTTATAAGCGCATCTACAGCCGTCCGGGTCATCGACAACTACTTCCAGAACACCATGACCCTGATGGGAAGTGACGTGATCAACATCACCACCCGTCCAACCGTAATGACCGGACATGATCAGAGCCATGCCCGCCGGCAGCCGATCACTTTCCGGCACTATGAACAACTCCGGGAGATGTCGGAACTGGCCAGGGCCATTTCCCCGGAAGTCAATCTGAGCAGCAAGAGGATTTATCAGGGCAACAGCAATACCGAGCCCAATGTCACGGTGTGGGGAGGAAATGAATATTCGCTGGCAAATAACGCCTATGACATTGAAGAGGGCAGGAATTTCACCAGGGATGATATCGAGCACGCCCGGCCTTATGCCATCATCGGCGCTGACATCCGGTCCGACCTTTTTTCCGGCAGCGACCCGGCCGGCAAGCGGATCCGGATTGACGGGCAGCATTACACCGTTATTGGGGTGGTTGAATCAAAAGGATCCGCATTCGGACAGTCACTCGACAATTTTGTGCTGCTGCCGTATTCCCGGCTGGCATCCGTCTACGGCCGGGATCACAATATCAACCTGCAGATCAGGGCGCCCTCGGTAACCCTGATCAATGAGACCGTGGATGAAGCCACGGGACTCCTGAGGGTGATCCGCCAGGTGCCGCCCGACCGCGGAAATGACTTTGAAATCGAAACAAATGAATCCCTGAGAGGGATTTTCGATGATTTTACCGGCATACTGTATCTGTTCGGATTTGTAGTGGGAGGTATTGCGCTGCTCGGGGCGGGAATAGGGGTGATGAATATCATGCTGGTGTCGGTTACCGAACGAACAAGAGAGATCGGGATCAGAAAAGCTGTAGGTGCCAACAGAAAAAATATCACCATCCAGTTTATGACAGAGGCGATTATCGTGTGTCAGCTGGGAGGTCTGATCGGGATGTTTCTCGGAATTGCGGCAGGAAATATCCTGGTCGTCATTATGGGCACAACATTTGTTCTGCCGGTCCTTTCCATTGTGGCGGGTATTGCCGGAATGACCCTGATCGGAATGATTTTCGGGGTTTATCCGGCCTGGAAGGCCGCCAGGCTTGATCCGATCGAAAGCCTGAGATTCGAATAAACCTCTCTGCGAATGAAGCTTAGCATTTAACGCTGAATTCATTATTTTCTAAAGCAAAGAATGTGAACAGGCTGTGTTTCGCCGGTATTTGAAATTACTAAACCCATCAGATATGAATCCCGTACTTGATACACTGGAACGACTTGCCCAACAGGCGCAGGACACATGGCAGGATGACGAGTTTCAGCAGCGACTGGATGATGCAAGAGCCCGGTTGGCTCATATGGTACGCACCAACCCGCTGGGATCAGTTGGAATTGCCTTGCTCGCCGGTTTTTTGATCGGAAAAATCACTAAAAGAGGGAGAAAAGAATGAGTCCCGAAGAGTATGACTCACTTTTGAAAAACCTGAAAAAACTGCCGGGTGAACTGAAAACGCTGGTCGAGAAGCGAATCGAGCTCTTCACACTTGAAATGGGAGAGCGGATTACAGGCGTCATTGCCCATGCGGTCTACAGGATAACCGGAATTGTCTTTCTGGGGCTCGGGCTGATTCTGATCCTGTTTGCGGCGTCAAATTTCGTAGGAGAGCTTCTGGACAGCGAAAGTCTGGGGTTTATCGTTGTGGCTGCTCCGGTACTTCTTATCGGACTGATGTTTTTTTTCCGCCGTCCCCGCTCCATGGTTAACGCCACTAGGGACAAAATGCTCCATCAGTTTATGAAAGACCTGGCAGAACAACTCGGAAGCATTGAAATGGACGAGTCCAGTAAGGAATCATCCGGGCCGGATGGAGAACAAACAGACGAATCGGAGAGACGGCAATCCAAACATTCTACCGGTTGATATCAGAATGGAACAAAAACGAACAAAATCATCGGACATAAAAGAGCTCAGAGCCCGCAAGCAGGCACTGCGGCGGGAAATGGCGGAAATACAGACGGAAATTGAATCCTCCCTGACGGAAGTGCGCAGGTCATTCTTTGGCAGGGTTCACTATCGTTACTGGATTGAAAAATATCCGCTTCAGCTTTTAGGGTCTGCCGTAGTTGCAGGATTTCTTGTTGCCCGCAAAACAGGGATGCGGCATACAGACGATTTCTCAGATGCAGAAGATTCATCGGAAAAAAAGGCGCCCTCATCACTGGGTTTATTTTCAGGGCTGCTTGCAGATGAACTGAAAAAGCTTGCTGCCCAGCGTACTGTCAGATATATAATGAAACGTATCGAGGAGGCGGTTGACAACCGCAATGAAGAAGAAATTCATACTGACAAGTAACTTTTTTGCAACCTCCTTTGTTGATTATCGTCTAAACCTCTTAGCGGGAATAGCAGGATTAGCAGGAAGGTACCGTTTACTTTTTTGATTTATGTATCACTCAAGAACAATTGCCATAATGAAAACATTATCAGCCATCGTCACTATTCTGTTGATTTTGACTTTCTCATCAGCAGAAGCCCAGGAAGTCCGCAGCATAACACTGGAAGAAGCAATTGAAATTGCCGTTGAAAACAACATCGAACTGAAGCTCAGCAAAAGTAATATTGAGCGCTCTGAAAGTGATTATCGCAGTCAGAGGGCAGACTTTTTGCCTAATCTCAATGCTTCCGTTGGCGGAACCCGCACCATCGGACGACAATTTGAGCAGGTGTCAGGACAATTCGACGATTTCACCACGAATACCTTAAGTGGCAACATCTCCACCAGCGTGGTTCTATTTGACGGGATGCGCAATATCAACGAACTGCGCAGTGCCAGAGTCGGCAAGGAAAGCGCAGAGCAGCGATTTGAGCGGACCAAGGAGGGGATAATTTTTGATGCCGCCGCCAGATTTCTGGATGTGCTGCTGTCCGTTGAACTGCTGGAGATTGAACAGGAAAATCTCGAAGCCAGCCGCAAACAGCTGGAGCAGGTTGAAGCGCAGGTAGATGTCGGGATGAGGCCCGTGGTTGACAAATACAGCCAGGAGTCGGTAGTCGCCAGTAATGAGCTGAGTGTCATTCAAACTGAAAATGCATTGAATCTGAATAAATTGCGGCTGGCACGGCTTCTTCAGCTCGATCCGCTCGGTGAGTATGATTTTGTAGCCCCGGGGATACAGGAAGAGGAGCTTGTCGTAGAAGATTATGACCTCAGCGAACTAATTTCTGTGGCTTTGGAAAACCGACGGGACTTCCGCGCTTCCGAACTGGATGTGCAGCAGGCCCGGTATGCCCTCAGTATCAGCAGGGGAGCACGGATTCCTGAACTCAGTCTTTCCGGCTCTGTATCGACCGCCTACAGGGACCAGCAGCGGGATCCTGCAACAGATGATATACTGCCATTTTCCGATCAGTTTTTTGACGGAAACATCAACCGTTCGCTGTCATTCGATGTCAGCATACCTATTTTCAACCGCAGGCAGACAAGCAATCAGATTCAGCAGAGTCAGATTGATTTCCGGGATGCTGAACTTCAGCTTGAAGATCTGCGTCAGGAGGTCTTCCTTGAGCTCCAGCAGGCTTATAATGACTATATAGGCTATGCCAAAGAGCTGGAAGCTACCGAATCAGCACTTATTGCCGCCGAGAAAGCATATGAAACCGAACAGGAAAGGTATAATGTCGGAAATGCGACCCTTATTGAGCTGACCAATGCCAATAATGAGTTCATCCAGGCCAGCTCCAACCGCATTCAGGCAATGTATCAGTTTATTTTTCAGGAAAAGGTGCTTGACTACTTTCTGGGACGCCTGACCATGGATGTTGAAATCGATGCACTGGCCGAGTAACGCCAGCCCCGTTGCGTTACATTACCGGAATTATTGACACCGGATACCGGATGCGCCACGGCATCCGGCCGGTGCTGAAGTTTTATTTCTGAGCAAATTATTAGTTTGGCAAAGAATAAGGGGAAAAGTACATCCGGAATAGAAATTTTTTGAAGTACTGAAACCTTCCTGATTGCATGACGTATCATGGCATTGCAGACATCAGAAAGGACAGAACATCGGGAAGATTTAAAATGCACGATTCCTGCTCCGCTGCACAAAACAGAATGCAACTCCCCAAAACAGTTTGAATCATGGCTTCTCGAAAAAAATCCGGAAAACGAATTTGGCTTGTAACAGGATTGGCTTTTGCAGGTCTGGTTGTTCTTGTCTTCATAGGCAGGGCCGCTGGGTGGATTGGCGGCGAGCCGGTTGGTCATTCCGTCGAAGTGTCGAAGGTGTCCGAGCGAAATATTGTACGTATCGTTACTGCTACAGGCCGTATCCAGCCCGAAACCGAAGTCAAGATAGCGCCCGATGTTTCAGGGGAAATCATCGAACTGAATGTCAGAGAAGGGGATTTTGTGCATGAAGGCGATGTGCTTCTGCGCATACGTCCGGATATCATACAGGCCAGAAAAGATGAAATGCAGGCGACCATACTCGGACAGAAAGCCCGCATGGAGCAGAACCGGGCGTCAAAACTCAGAGCCCAAAACGAATTTGAGCAGAAAAAGACGTTGTTTGACAAGGGGATGGTATCACAGCTCGAGTATGAAAATGCGCGCAGAACCCACGAAGCGGAAGTGGCCAGTTTCAATGCCAGTGTCTATCAGGTCGATAATGCCAGGGCGCAGCTGAGGAGGATTGAAGAAGAGCTGCGTCAGACCACAATCAAAGCTCCCATGACCGGAACCATCAGCCGGCTTGATGTTGAGCGCGGAGAGCGTGTGGTGGGAAGCATCCAGATGGCCGGCACGGAGATGCTGCGGATTGCCCGGATGGAACAGATGGAGGTGCAGGTAAATGTCAATGAAAACGATATTGTCTATGTTGCAGAAGATGACACGGCACGCATAGAAGTAGATGCCTATCCCGGCCGGGAATTTATTGGCGTGGTCACCGAAATCGCCAACTCCGCCATCACCCGCGGTGACGGCACCGCTGAACAGATAACGGAATACCCGGTCAAAATCAGGATTCTCAGTCCTCACAACCCGGATACCCGTGAGTCAGGAGCTCCGTGGGACCGGTCCGACATGGTCAGGCTTCAGGACAGCGAAGTGGCCATCCGGCAGCCCGTTGCCTATTTCAAGCCCGGAATGACCGCTACCGTGGATGTAGAAACAGTTCGGGAAGAGAACGTTGTTTCGGTGCCGCTGCAGGCTGTCACCATGCGGGATTTCAGCGCCGGCAATCCGGATACCACCGAAATCGATGAAGAAGACATGAGGCGGGTTGTCTTCCGTGTTGACGATGACAAAGCAAACATGGTCGAAGTCATTACAGGGATAAGTGACGATCGTTTTATTCATGTGCTTTCCGGCCTTCAGCCGGGTGACCGGGTGGTGTCGGGCAACTACAGGGTACTTTCCAGGGAACTTCAGGACGGCAACCAGATACGAATTGCATCCCGGTAACAAACAGCCCCCCAAAACAGGATCCCGCAAACATTTTTTAACCGGACCAGCAACCACAACAAGATACTGTCATGAACAAAGAACCCATTATAACCATCCGCGACCTCAAAAAAGAGTATGTTATGGGAATGCAGAAAGTATATGCGCTGCGGGGGGTCGACTTTGACATTCACAGGAACGAATACGTATCGATAATGGGTCCTTCGGGATCCGGGAAGTCCACTCTGATGAATATCGTCGGTTGTCTGGATACCCCTACTCACGGCACCTATCATCTGAACGGACAGGATGTGAGCAATCTCACCGACAACGATCTCGCAGACGTCCGGAACCGGGAGATCGGATTTGTTTTTCAGACATTCAACCTGCTTCCCCGTTCTGACTGCCTGGGGAATGTTGAGCTGCCGCTCATCTATGCCGGAATTAAATCCTCTGAGCGGAAAAAGCGGGCGCTGGATGTACTTGATCGGGTTGGCCTGTCGGACAGAGTTGACCACAAGCCGAATGAGCTTTCAGGAGGGCAGCGGCAGCGTGTGGCAATAGCCCGTGCACTGGTCAACAATCCGTCCATTCTTCTGGCCGACGAACCCACGGGAAACCTGGATTCCAAAACCGGCGAGGAGATCATGAGGCTGTTTGAAGAACTCCACAGTGCCGGTCACACCATCATCGTGGTGACGCACGAACTTGATGTTGCCAAACACAGCCGCCGTATCATAAATCTTTTTGACGGGAAAATCGAAAGTGATACACAAGTAGATAATCCGGCACTTGCCAATGATATGCAATCTGTCGTATCCTGAACACTATACGAAGCGAAATATGTTTCAGCTGATAATTATTCTCGAACGGGAGATTACACGGTGTTGTTCCACCTTTCATGAGCACGCAAAGCTATCCAAAATACGATGTGATCGTCGTCGGTTCCGGCATGGGAGGGATGACTGCGGCGTCGCTGCTGGCACGTGACGGGTACAAGGTGCTGGTCCTGGAAGCGGCAAGCGTTCCGGGCGGCTGCAGTTCTTCATATTACAGACAGGGTTATATATTTGAAACCGGAGCAACAACACTCATCGGTTTCGACAAGCATCAGCCCCTGGCGCGGCTGGAAAAGATGCTGGATATCACCCTGCCGAAAGAGCAGATTGATCCGCCCATGACCGTGAGGATGAACGGTGATGTAATCACACGGTATACCAATCGGGACTACTGGATTATGGAAGCATCCAGGGTGTTCGGGAATGCCATCGGACAGCAGCGCTTCTGGCGCAGGGCATTCGAAGTCAGCGATGCCGTTTGGCGATTGTCTGAAAAAAATGTGTTTTTCCCACCCCGTGGATTCCGGGAGTGGGTGGAGCTTGCTACCCGTAATTCTGTCCGGGATGTGATGCTGCTGAAGTATGCATTCCGGAGTGTACGCAAGGTTATGCGCTCTTTAGGAGTTGATACCCCGAAGTTCCGCGCTTTCATAGATGAGCAGCTTATGATTACCGCTCAGAGCAAAAGCGATGACACCCCGTTTCTGTTCGGCGCGCCGGGCCTTGCATATACAAGCTGTTCCAATTACAATGTCCCCGGCGGCTTCCTCCAAATGATAGAAGAACTCAGGAAGTATATCGGTGACAGAGGCGGCGTGGTGAAAACGCGCAGCAAGGTGAACAGAATCTTCACACGCGAAGAGTTTTACTCAAACGGTGAACAAGGCAGCGAAACCCCGGCCGGCGAAAGTTCTGATGTGCCCGAACTGAAAGACAAGCCGGCATACGTGGTCACCGCAGGCCATGCGCGTTATTTCTGTGACCGTGTTGTGTGCAATATTCCGGTCTGGAATATTCCGCAAGTGACATCCGGCATTGCAAAATCATGGTTTACCAAACAGGCTGATAAATTCAGCCGTGCCTGGGGCGCCTACATCCTGGGTATCGCAACGAAGGACACATACCCCGATGATCTGACGCTTCATCATCAGATCCATCTTGAAAACCCGGTTCCGGAAGCCGGATCGGACTCGGTTTTTGTAACACTGTCAGCCCGGGGCGATACCCGGCGGGCGCCGGAAGGATACCGCGTACTCAATGTTTCTTGCCATACCGATACCACCTCCTGGTTTACCAGAGGCGATGATTACGAAGCGGCAAAAACCCGGGCGCGGGATGCCATTCTGGACATACTTGAACAGTCGCTCCCCGGTTTCCGCAAGGACAACATTACCGTTCAGTTCGAAGGTACACCGGTTACCTGGCAAAACTGGGTTTACCGCCATCAGGGCAGGGTCGGAGGCATCCCCCAAAGCATGAAACGCTCGCTGCTCGACTGGCCCCCCGCTGAAACACCGTTTCAGGACTGGTACCTTACCGGAGATACCGTGTACCCGGGACAGGGTATTCCCGGTGTCACGCTGAGCGGGATCAATGCATACTGGCGCATTGTTTCAAACGATGCAGGCAAGCGCATTTCCCGATAAATAGTGGTATATTATCTGTCTTGATAAAAAGAAAGTATGGCTCTTTAGCAGGGTTATATTTCAACAACTGTCACATATAAGCAATTTTAATTTACATCTGTTTTGAGTTACCAAGGCGATCCATATCAGACCAGTACAAGCTTTTCACTGTTTCCACCCGCCATCAAGCACCTGTTGATCATCAATCTTCTGGTGTTTCTGGCCCTGATGACACCCGGGCTGGCCAATTACGTGTTCGGACTCGGAGCGCTCTGGCCGTTGGGGCATCCCAATTTCATGCCATGGCAGTTTGTCTCCTACATGTTTCTGCACGGCGGTTTCGGACACATTTTGTTTAACCTGTTTGCACTGTGGATGTTTGGCCAGAGCATCGAAAACCTGTGGGGAACCCGCCGCTTTGTGATATACTATTTTGTGACCGGTGTGGGTGCCGCTTTGCTGCATATGGCTGTGACTGCTGCCGATGTGCCCATGGTCGGAGCATCCGGCGCTGTTTACGGCATTCTGCTTGCATTTGCCATGATGTTTCCGAACCGCCCGATCATGCTGATCTTCCTGCCTATCCCAATCAAGGCAAAATATTTTGTGATGATTTTCGGGGCGCTTGAACTCTTCAATGGTGTCGCAAACCTGCAGACGGGCATCGCCCATTTTGCTCACCTGGGAGGAATGGTCGTAGGTTATCTGTTGATCCGCCTCTGGGGGATCAAAGGAAATTATGAGTAACCAGCAATCTGTATGAAAGGTGTAAATGGCGGCTATGTCCATGTATGACGACAGTTTCGGAAGTGCACTAAAACGCGGGTATCTTGGCATGCCTGTGGCTCTGCGCAGAATCCTGCTGCTTAATGTGGTGATTTTTCTGGTTCAGAGCCTGCTGATGGCTTTCGGCGGCGGAGCCATCGTCAATGCCGTTATCGCCACGTTCGGCTTTATGCCGGAGTGGAGCACTTCTCTGATGCAGCCCTGGCGCCTGGTCTCCTATATGTTCCTGCACGGCAGCGTGCTGCACGTCGCTTTCAATATGCTCTGGCTCTGGTGGATGGGCCGGCCGGTGGAGCAGCAGCTGGGCTCGCGCAATTTTCTTGTGATCTATTTCGGGTCGGGAATCGGCGGCGCGCTAATCAACCTTGTTTTCAGCCCCTTCTTCAGTGCAACGATCACCATCGGAGCATCAGGCGCCGTATTTGGAATGATGGTCGCCTTTGCGATGCTGTTTCCACGCATTCCCATCATGCTTCTTTTCCTCCCGCCTATCGAAGCGCGCTTTCTGGTGGCCGGACTCATCGCCATTGACTTGCTGTTTATCTCATCGGCCGATAATGTCGCCCGGATCGTCCACCTTGGAGGTGCCCTGTGGGGATATGTCCTGCTGAAAATGTACTTTCAGGGCTATAATTACGATCTTTGGATTGAGCAGATCAAGCAAAGGTTCCGGTCCCGGTCCCCGCGCGGATCATCGGCATCAACGGGATCCGCAAAGTCGCGGCCCGCATCCGGAAGCATGGGAAGAGGTCCCGGTCGACCGGTAAAGGGTAATATGCGTGCTGTGACGGATGCTGAAATTGTTGAGGAAAACAATCAGGGTGAACTGGACCGCATACTGGACAAAATTTCGAAATCGGGATACGAGGGTCTGACGGATAAAGAAAAACGACTTCTTTTCGAACTAAGCAAGAAGAATTGAAGTTTTGTATATCGAAATCCGGCCGGATAATGTGAACGGCTTCACCCGAAGGCTCTGAGACCGGTGATGACTTCAAGTCCGGCAGTGATCAGCCAAATCAGAATTCTACAACCAAAGTGAAATGATTCGCAGAAAATCCATCCCAGTTGATGTCGGAGGTGTCCGGGTAGGCGGTGAAGCTCCGGTCGTCGTACAATCCATGACCAATACGGATACGGCCGATATCCCCGAAACTATTGAACAGGTTCACCGTCTTGCCGCTGCCGGATCGGAGCTGGTCCGGATAACCGTGAACAACAAAGAGGCGGCCAAAGCGGTACCTGCTATAATTGAAGGACTCGACAGCAGAGGCGTCAATGTTCCGATTATCGGGGATTTTCACTACAACGGACATGTTCTGCTTACGGAATATCCCGAATGTGCCCGGCTGCTTGCCAAATACCGGATCAATCCGGGCAACACCGGAACCCGGTCGCGCGACAAAAACTTTGTCACGATCATTGAGCAGGCCATAAAGTGGGATAAACCGGTGCGGATCGGGGTAAACTGGGGATCACTTGACCAGCAGCTGCTTGCGGAACGGATGGATTGCAACAACGAGCTGCCCGAGCCCAAATCAGCCAAAGAGGTCATGATGGACACCATGATCGAAAGTGCGATGCGTTCAACGGCGCTGGCTGAAGAGGTCGGGCTCCCGTCCGACAAGATTATCGTGAGCTGCAAACTTTCCGGTGTTCAGGATTTGATTGAAGCTTACAGCCGTCTGTCCGGTTTGTGCGAATATCCGCTCCATTTAGGACTTACCGAAGCCGGTATGGGAAACAAGGGAGTGGTAGCCAGTACTGCGGCCTTGTCGGTACTGCTGCAGAAGGGGATCGGAGAAACCATCCGGGTCTCGCTGACGCCGATGCCCAACGGAGACCGGACCGAAGAAGTACGAGTCTGCCAGCAGATTCTGCAATCAATGGGCATCCGCAATTTTATTCCTCAGGTTGCTGCATGCCCCGGATGCGGCCGGACGAAAAGCACCTATTTCCAGGAACTGGCCGATGAGATTCATAACTACATCGTCGAAATGATGCCCATCTGGCGGGAGGTGTATCCCGGTGTGGAGGATATGAATGTCGCTGTGATGGGATGTGTGGTGAACGGACCAGGAGAGTCCAAGCATGCCAATATCGGTATTTCGCTGCCCGGAACATTTGAAGAGCCCAAAGCTCCGGTCTATATCGACGGGGAACATCATTCCACTCTTACAGGTGATCACATAGGAGAGACATTTCGGAAAATGCTGGATGACTATGTCGTGAAAAATTACGGGCAGAAAAAATCTGTAGCCGGCAACGCCTGATTTTTACGGCGATTAATAATCCGGTTTTGCTGACGCAATGCCATCCAATGATTCCGTAATTCTTTTCCTGCTGTCAGATTGCGGCGGAAAAGACCATATCTGAACAACCCGTTCCGGCACGGTATGTGTAAAATTTATTTAAAATAAATGTAAAAACTATTTGAATATGTAAGCGCTTTCATTATATTTCGGTAACTTTTGCTTCACATGCGTCAAATAAAGCCATTTATTTAGAAAATATGCTACAGAAATATGATGAATGATCGGCCCGCTCTGCCTGTCATGCATGCCGTACTGACAGTTGTTTTGCTAATCCTCGTCACACTGCCGCTTTCCTGTTCCCGTAAGTCATCAGACAAGGAGCAGGTGCTGCCCATGGCGGAGATCGGCGACTATACCGTTACCAGCGAGGAATTTCTCGGTGCGTTCAGAAATGTATTTGATCGCTCGGGACAGGCATTGCAGGTAACCCCGTCGGTGTTGAGAGAAATCCTCGACCAGAGAGTAAGCTTTTACTCCATCGTTCAGCACGGAATTGATCAGGGTTGGCACGAAGATTATGAGGGCTTGCATCAGAAAAACCTGATTTACCGACAGGTTATGATGGATGAGTTCAGGGAATCGTTTCTGAAGTCTGATATCCGCATTGAAGAGTCTGATCTTGAAGAGCTGTTTCTGCGTTACAATACCCATCTCCGTGCTTCACATTTATATGCACCGGACCGGGAAACGGCCGACTCGCTGCATCAGCTGGTAAAAAACGGTGCCAGCTTTGAACAACTTGCCCGCGATATATTTGATTCGCAGTCGCTGAGAGAGTCCGGCGGCGACCTGGGATATTTCACGGTGGATGATATGGATGTCGGCTTTGAAAACACGGCTTACTCCATGGCTGTCGGAGAAATTTCCGACCCGGTGCGAACCAGCCGCGGTTTCAGCATCATCAAGGTGACCGACCGGATCACGACTCCTATCATCACGGAATACCAGTATGCTCAGAACAAAAACCGTATCCGTGATCTGGCCATCCGGCAAAAAGCAGAATTGCGTCAACGGGAGCATATGGATGAGATAATTGATGCTTACAGCTTTGACGAGCAGCTGCTTGCGGATCTCCGGGAGTGGCTGGACGGACATCTTGGCGTTGATCCTGTTGCCGATGTCGAAACCGAGGGTTTTCACTCGCGCGTCCCGCAGGAGTATTACGGCAGCATAGTGGCGTCACACGACGGATTCGACCTTACGGTGGAAATGCTTCTTCAGGAAACCTGGTACACACCGCTTGAAACACGCCGGAATATCGACAACCGGCATAGCTTCAGGAATCTGGTCGAAGGTGTTGCCTATCGTGCCTATGCTATGAACGCCTATGAAAACAGTCCGCATTATGATGAAGAGCTGGTTGCCCTTTCGGTAGAAAATACCTTCCAGAACTATCTGAACCGAAGGCTGTACCGCACACTAGAATCTGAAGTGGAAATACCCGCCCATGTGCTGGCAGAAGAGTATCACAATAACCCCGACCAGTACATGTATCCGAGAGAGGTGAATGTAGCCGAACTGGCTGTACGCGATATGGATACCGCCGAGAAAGCCTGGGACGCCATTCAGGCAGGGATGTCGTTTCAGGATGCACTTATGAAGTACGGATTCGACGAGGAAGCCAAGCAGGTGGGCGGTGAAATAGGATATACACCGGTTTCCAATTTCGGATCGATATCACCTGCGCTGTCTGAAATCCAGCCGGGTGAACTTGCAGGGCCGTTTGAGATGACCAGCGATGTGATTTTTCTCTTTAAATGCCTCGGTGTCCGCGAAGCCGAACCCATGACATTTGAAGAGGCTAAGCCCCGGATAATGAATAACCTGACTGAAATGTATGTCATGGAAATGCGCAGGAATATTATCGGGGAGACCAAAGAGCGGCACAATGCCAGGGTGCATTACGACCGCATTGATGAAGTGGATTTGAAACTGTAGCAAAGAAAAGCATAACGGGTCCTTACCTCCTGTGACCGACAGAAATCAGCAAATAACAACATGAAACACCTATACAGACTTCACATTACTCTTTTTCTGATACTCTTTACCGCCGGAACAGCCCTTGCGCAAGCGGGATTCATATCGGGAAAAGTAACCGATGCCGATGACGGCGAACCGCTTATCGGTGCCAATGTCATGATCGAAGGAACAGACCGGGGTGCATCAACCGACCTGGACGGCAACTTCCGGATTCTCAATGTGCGGCCGGGAACATACACCCTTGTTGTCCGTTACATCGGTTATCAAACCAAGTTTATCGAAGATGTTCTGGTGCAAAGCGACCTGCGTACCAATCTTGATATCGTATTGCAGGAAGCCGTCTTTGAAGGTCAGGAAATCGTAGTACAGGCAACCAGAGACATCGTCACCCGCGACCGTACCAGTTCGGAATCCCGCGTATCAAGAGAACAGCTGTCAGCCATGCCTGTTCAGGAAGTAGGGGATGTGCTCAGCCTTCAGGCCGGGGTAACGCAAAGCAGCACCGGACAGATTCACATACGCGGCGGCCGTGCAACAGAAGTAGCCTATATCGTCGATGGAATACGCGTGACCGACGATTTTGACCGCTCTCTGGGAGTGCGCATAGAAAACCAGAATATTGAGGAGCTTCAGGTGGTTTCCGGCGCATATAACGCCGAGTACGGTCAGGCCATGTCCGGAATCGTCAATGTTACGACACGGGCCGGATCCAATAACTATCAGGGGAGCATCAGAACATGGGCAGGGGACTATCTGTCTGCTGACCGCCATTTATACGATGGTGTTGCCCATAATATCAGCGACCTGAGACTCTCAAACCAATACAATATCGAAGGAAGCCTTTCCGGGCCTGTGATGCGGGACAGGCTGACGTTCTTTGTCAGCGGACGCTATTTTGAAACCGACGGGTGGTTTTATGGCAGAAACGCCTACACGCCTTACGGTCCCATGCTGGAAGGGACGGATGATTTCGGCCGTCCGCAATTTCCAAGAGTACCAAGGGACAATCCTGTCAATCGCTTTGGCGACCGCATTGATGGTGATCTTCCCTGGATTGATATCATCAACGAAGACGACAACTGGATTTATTACACCGACTCGGGCGAGCGGGACAGTACGCGGGTTCCGATGCAGCAGTTCAACTCTTTCACCGGACAATACAACCTGCAGTGGAATGTGTTCCGCGGGCTGCGGCTTAATCTTATCGGAAATTACTCTATCGAGGAAGGTGATGCCGGAGGAGGCCATAACAACCGGCTGGTGCCGGGAGGTGTAGCCACATTTGACCGCACGCGCTACTACAATAATTTGCGCGCTACCATCACGCCGAGTGCAAACACCTACATGAACTTCAATGCCGCAATGCGTACCAATCACTTTGAACAGCGGCTCTTTGATGATTTGAATGATCCGCGTTATTTCAATCCGGACAGGATATCGGAACTGCCGTCACGATATGCCGGGGGATCAGGAAGGTTCAGCATCATCGGAACAGATAATTATGTGGAAGAACGAACTACGACCACATATATCCTCAAGGGAGACATCACCAGTCAGATCAACCCTGTCCACCAGATCAAAGCAGGGGTGGAGTTTCAGCAGGATGTAATCGAAAGAGATGCATTTTCGCTTCAGCCGGTAGGGCCGAATATTGATCCTCTTCCGGATACCGATGATCTGGGAGTGCCTATCCGCGACGGCAGAAGAAGAGAATACTACACCCGCCGGCCCTGGCTCCTGAGTGCGTTTATTCAGGATCGCATCGAGTATGAGAGCCTGATTATCAACGCCGGCCTCCGGTTTGAATATTTTGAGCCAAACGGCCGCATACCGGCCGATTCGCAGGATCCTGACCTCTTTGAATTACCAAATGACCGTCATGATGATTTCTGGACCTCGGCGGATCCGAAGTTCCAGCTGAGTCCGCGCCTTGGTGTGGCCTATCCCATCAGCGAAACCGGTGTCATCCACTTTTCTTACGGATACTTTCTGCAGTTACCGGAATATGAGCGGCTTTACAACGGAGACCGGATAGTGATGCCGCAGACATCGGGAATCTTTGGGGTGTATGGCAATCCGGACCTGAAACCGCAGCAGACCATCCAGTATGAACTGGGCTTGCAGCAGCAGCTGATTCCCGGTACGGTACTTGAGGTAAGCGGCTTTTACCGTGATATACGTGACTGGATTTCATCCGGACCAACCGAACTCACTTCCAATCCCGGCATCCGGTACGGAACCTGGGTGAACCGCGACTACGCCAATGTAAAAGGTGTTACAGCTACTTTGACGCAGCAGCTCGGCCGCAGAATCAACATGCTGTTTGATTATACCTTTATGGTTGCCGAAGGCACCAATTCCGATCCGCAGGCCGAATTCAATGCTGCTGTTTCCCGGGGAGATACTACGGGAACCGCACTGACGCAGATGCTGCAGCCGCTGGACTGGGACCGCCGCCATCAGCTCAATGCAACCATGTTTTTTGCAAGCCAGAACTGGGGCGCAAGTCTGATCGGCCGCTATCAAAGCGGTGAACCCTATACGGCCGATGCCACTTATTCAACGCGCACCGGGATAACTTCTCTGACCTATTTTGAGCAGAACAGTCTGCGAAAGCCTGATGGGCTCACTTTTGACATCAATCTTTACAGGGGTATGGAAATCGGGGGTGCGACGTTGCGCGCCAATCTGAATATCTACAATCTGCTCGATACCCGTAATGTAAACTTTGTCTTTGCTGACTCAGGTACCGCTGATGAACCGCTGCCGGAAAACCAGCCGGCACAGATTGATCCCGGGTATTACGACAATCCGTTTTTCTATACCGAACCCCGCCGTGTGCAGTTCGGAATTGAAGTCTCCTTCTAATTTATTTCTACTCAGTTATCTATGAAATCATATCTGTTTTCAAGAACCATGCTTAAAAGTTCTCTTTTACTTTTTGCGCTTCTGCTGATTGTCCAGGATGTTTCATCGGGCCAGAATGGCAGCGACACAGATCACCAACCCGGCGATGAAAGAGGGTCGTTCGAAGCCCGCCGCAAGATGATCCTGGACGGGAATAATCTGCGTGCTACCTATCATAATTTCGGGTGGGGCGGACGTCTTGACGGTGATGCCGTTGACGAGGTAACCTATGAATTCCCCAGAAATACCAACCGGGTCTATATTGCACTTGTCGCCTTTTTTGTAGGCGCAGAAGTAAATAATCAGGCCGAAACGGGACCGGAGCAGTTCCCCATCGTACTTACACCAAATGGAAGAGAATCCCCCGACGGAAGCAGCTGGGATATGAACCCGGTTCCCGGGTACTACAACCCCGCCGTTCCTGAGCAGTTTGCTCGCAGCGACCGTCCGGAAACCTGGCCGAGTGTCTGGCCGGACAAGATGGATGATGAGACCGATCCCGGCTGGAGCGGATCCTGGAATGGCTATTTCGGCAAAGATCAGTTCAGCGCCGATCAGGAATTCTTCTACCGGGCCAGCGGAAACGAGTACACCCGGTTTTCCGAACCGACCAACCCCGACAACCTTTTCCGTCCTGATCTGACCGACCCCTCTCGCGGCGGTCTCGGACTGATTATAGATGCCCGAATCATGGCATGGTCACAGACTCTGATCAATGATGTCCATTTCAATATTTTCGAGATCCGGAACGACGGTTCATTTGACTATGACCGGATGGCATTCACGCTCTGGATTGCCGACCTGGTCGGAGGAGGCGGCAACGATCTTCCCGAATTCGATGAGCGCTCAGCCATTTCCTATCTGACGCATCTTGAGCCTCGTACAGGGCGGTCCCATTTCGGTGATACGCGGGTTGGAATGGCAGGAATCCAGTTTCTGGAAACACCGGGCAATTCCATTGACGGTATCGACAACGATGGCGACAGCGATAACTATCTGCCCGGAAGCGGATATTACAATCCGGACAATCCCGACCTGATGGCTCCGCTTCTCGAAAGCAATGGTGGTTTCTTTCAGAATGAGAATGTGCTGTTTATGGAAGTTATTCCCGAATTTCAAAGGAATGACTTCGGTACCCGCCGCATCTGTCCCGGCGATCGCATTGTTCTGATAGATGATGATCACAGCCGGATCATTACCGAATATCCGGAAGGTGGCGGAACATTTACAAGTCAGGGAAGAGAGTTCACCCTGAACGGCGGCTGCTACGACTTGACCGAAGATGCTGATCAGGGAACAAATGACCTGTTCCCTGATGCTACCAATTCCGACCTTTTTGACAATACACTGAACGGACTGATAGATGAGACCGAGGAACTGCATTTGGAGAAGCAGTTCTTTGACAGAGCTCAGCGCGACTTTTTCCGCCGTCCGGTTCGCTACATCAACTACATGTGGGATCAGTACGAAGTTGGTGATACACTTCAGCGCGGTTTGATCGTGCCCAATCAGAAAATACGTGAGCGGATGGCAGAAGATGAGAATTTCCGCAATCTGATCCTCGATTATCAGGAAGCGCTCAACCTTGTACATGTCAACGGCGGCTACCGCTCGCCCGGCGCCTTCGACAACTATTTCCGAAATCATCACACTTCGGCTCCGATGATTGACGAATCGCGGGAGGACTATTTTGACAACAACAAGGCCTGGGATGCCATGCAGGATGATGTGGGGCTGGACGGCGTGCCATTCAGTGGTGCACGTGGTGAGGGTGACGGCTTCCCGACATCCGGTGCCGGTACCCCGTTTCCCGGTGAACCGAATATTGACAAAACCAGTGTGGCAGAATCCGATATGATCGGGATTTCCTCGGTAACCTTCCCGCTCGCAGGGTCCCTGGGTGACGGTCCTTCTTTTGCCCGCGACGGTGCATTCTGGAGAAACCGGATGCTCCCGGGTAACCTGGGTGATGAAGCCCAGCCCGGAGATGATACCGACATTCTGGTGACTTCATCTCTGTTCCCTCTGCAGCGCGGACAAACCGAGCGCTTCTCTGTAGCTATTACCGTCGCCCAAACCAACATAGCGGATTATGATGCACCAGACGGAGACCGGGACAAAGTCAATGACAACCTGGATGAGGCGTTCAATGCCTACGAAGCCGACTACCAGTTTGCAACGGCTCCTCCAGCGCCGAATGTAACGGCAGTCGCCGGTGACGGACGGGTAACACTCTACTGGGATGACATTGCGGAAGAACATTTTGACCGGTACTTGTCCCGGCTGCCGGGTAATACCGAAGCCGATGCACGAAACTTCCAGGGGTACAAAGTCTACCGCTCCACGGATCCCGGCTTTCAGGATATTCTTAACATTACAGATGCCCGCGGCAACAGAATTTTCCGTCAGCCGCTGGCCGTTTTTGACCTGGAAAACGAATGGTCCGGACTGCATCCGGTCGATATCAACGGGGTGAAATTCAACCTCGGATCCAACTCCGGTCTGCAAAGAAAATTTGTGGATGAAAATGTGGTAAACGGCCGCCGCTATTACTATGCGGTAACATCGTACAGTTTTGGTAATGTGCAAAATGACATTGCCCCGTCCGAATCGCCGATTTTCATCAGCATCAATCCGGATGGCAGCGTTGATACCGGGCCCAACGTAAATGTGGTCACACCCGCGGCATCCAAGGCCGGTTACATCGATCCGGAAAACCCGGAAGCTACTCCTGTCCGGGGGACCACCAGCGGACGTGTTTTTGTGGAAGTCATCGATCCCCGGGAAATACGGGTGGATGACCTTTACCGGGTCGTCTTCGAAGACACACTGATTCCGTCAGGCCGTGATGACCGTCCCGATACACTTCGAACCAAAAACTTCTCTCTTCTCAACATTTCCACCGGAGACTCCCTCATCAGGGAATCACAAAACTTCAATATGGAAGATAATCCCGTCAGGGAAGGGTTCCGTCTGACACTTGATAATGCCGAACTGGAGCTGAGCGTCAATATGGAGAGATCCGGGTGGCTGGAAAATGAGGAATACGAGCAGGGAGTCCACCCCTTTGCTTTCTTCCTGGAGGGAACTCCGAGAGCATCCGATTATCTGGTGGTATTCGATGAGCTGGGTGTGAACCAGTCCATTGATACTACCTATGCCGGAATTGATTTACCTCAAAAAGATGTCAACTTCCGGATTTTCAATACCTCCATCACCGATGATGACGGAAATCCGATTGAGGTGGAGTTTGCCCTGAATGACGCTCACAACAACCCCACGGCAACGGCCAATGATCCCAACGAAACCGAGCCCGGCGAATTCAGTGCGGGCCCGGTAAGGCAGGGCCCCTTTGTGAACATGCGCAGGGATCAGATCTTTATTTACGAGCCGGTTGGGGACGTTCAGCGCGAACTGACTTGGACGCTCTTCATGAATCCCACTACAGAGGGTACGGGTTCCAACCGCACCGCAATTTCCCGGAATCCGCGCGCCGGTGATACCCTGCAGGTCTTCACCAGAAAACCGTTCACCTCTCTCGATGTGTTTGAGTTTCGCATGTCGGACATCCAGGTGGGCATGGTTGATAATGAAAAAATCAGGGATGACCTCGAAAGGATACGTGTGGTGCCCAATCCTTACATAGCGACCAACCCTTATGAACCGGCACCCACGATGGCAAGACCCGATCAGGTGCGGGAACTGCATTTTACCAGGCTTCCGGTACCCGGTACCATCAGGATCTTCACGGTGTCCGGGGAGCTTGTGCAAACCATTGAGCTGACTGAGTCAAATACCTTCAATGGTACCTACAAATGGGATATGCTGACCAAAGATAATCTTGAGCTGGCATACGGGGTCTACGTGTACCACATAGAGGTACCAGGTATCGGCGAACATGTCAGCAGATTCGCGGTGATTAAGTAATCCATAACAAGAATAATCATGCAAGCACGAATTTTTATAACTCTCTTTTTAATCCTTGTTGTCGGGATGGCAGACGTTGCCGCTCAGAGTGTCAGCAAGACCGGAACCACCGCCGGAAACTTTCTTAAAATGCCGGTAGGAGCACGATCTGCAGCACTGGGAGGCGCTGTTGCCGCATCCGTCAATGACCCGTCGGCCATGCGCTGGAACCCGGCTGCACTTACCGGGTTTGACCGGCCCGAAGTTATGCTGGACCATGCAGAACTGTTTGCCAGTATCCGGCACTCATATCTGGGCGTGGTTCTGCCGATCAACGGAAACTCGGGGATCGGACTGAATATTACGGCCATGACGATGGATGATATGGAGGAGACAACATTTGACCGTCCGGATGGTACTGGCAGGATGTTCGGCGCCTACAGTTATGCCGCCGGTGTCAGCTATGCCCTCAAGCTTCTGCCCAACTTCTCACTTGGTGCCAATGTCAAGTTCATCAATGAAACCATATGGAATACATCCGCAAGCGGCATAGCCTTTGACATCGGGACCACCTATGTCACACCGTTTGATGATATCGTATTTGGTGTGAGCGTGACCAATTTCGGACAAAAATTCCGGATGCTGGGAGATGATCTGCTAATTCCTGCTGATGTAGACAGGTCGTCCAGCGGTAACAACAGTGAAATCCCGGCCAATCTCGACACGGACCGCTTTGATCTGCCGCTCGGGCTCAGCGCCGGTCTTCTTTGGCACGCATTTGATACCGAAAACATGCGGGTAAGCCTGATGGCTTCCGGGCAAAGTCCCAGCGACAACTACCAGAATCTCAGCGTGGCTGCCGAACTGGCATTCCTGAATGAACTGATCACTTTCCGGGGAGGGATTCCCGAAATTGGTCTGCCTCAGGAAGACAGAATGTACAAGTTTGCACTTGGTGCGGGGCTGAAATACTCCTTTGGCAATAACCTGGCACTGGATTTCGGCTATGCCTACCAGCAGCATGAGCATTTGGGAGGGACAAACCGGATTTCTGCATCAGTTGCATTTTGACAAAACCAACAAACACGGATAACACCGTAAAATAACAACAAATAAAAAAGAGGAAGCTATGAATACTGTTTACCGTAGTATCAAACGGTCATTCAGGTCGCTGGCAGCGTTGCTGGCACTGACTCTGCTTTGTTCCTGGTCGCTGAATACGGCCCAGGCACAAGTGGAACTCTCCGATGCCGAGTGGAAAATCGGCTTTGAAGAAGAAGACTGGGTGACTGCTGACAACACCATGAGGGGCGGAAGTCTGAACCCTGTTACAGGCAATCTGCTGGTAGTCAGCCGCACCGGCGGACCGGCAATTTATGTCGTTGATGCTGATGACGGCTCGGTTACAGGTGAATTGGACATGGAAGGCGTTTCCGGTGGAGACTTCCCCATCAATCTCATCAAGGTAGCCAGTGATGGTGTAATTTATGCCGCCAATCTTTCGGTTCCCGGTTCCAATTATCGCCTGTACCGATGGGCCGATGAGGACAGCGAGCCGACACTGGCCTTCGAAGGGAATCCGAACAGCACGCGTATGGGGGATTCTTTCGGTATGTACGAAGACGATGACAAGGTTGTGCTCATGGCCAGTGGCACCGGCAATGATGCCATTTTTACCCTGACACGCGACAAGCAGGACGACACCTACACCGATGGTCTGATTGAGGACATCCCGGCCGGATACGCACGCGGCGGTTTTGCTTCGGTTGACGGACAGGATCAGGTCTGGATCAACGGATACGGCACCCCGCTGACACTTGTAGATCTGGAAAGCGGCGATGTTCTTCTCGAGGTGCCAGAAACGGCTATTCCTTATCAAACCATGGAAGTTTCCTTCGCCCAGATCGGTGATCGCAGTATCGCTGCATTATTCCCGACCGATACCGAGCCTGAGGGACAGTACGTAGCCATTTACGATGTTACCGATGCTGAAAATATCGCAAAAATCGGCCGCACAGCACAACTTGGCGACGAGGAAAATCTTAATGGCGTCGGCAGTATTGAGCTGGATGCAGACAATCAGATGCTGTATGTGGTTGGAACCAACAATGCCGTAGCTAAATTTGACATCACTCCGGCACTCGAGGCGGTTACTGTTGTGCTTAATTTCAACGCAGCAACCGTGCCCGACACCCTTCGTGCAGAAGATGTCGTACAGGTACGCGGTGATTATTCCCCTGCCGGTCTGACCTGGGGTGCTGACAGCCCGGTTCTGGCTGAAAATATCGGGGGCGACTATTGGCAGGCAACCATCAGCGGTGCTCCGGGTGATACCATAATCTTCAAATTCTGGACCGGGTTTTCTCTGGATCCCGAAGAACCAACTGCCAACGGCGGATGGGAAGGCGGAGATGACCGTATGTTTGTCATTCCTGATGACCAGACTGGAATCATTGCCAGTGATCTGCTCTTCTACAACCAGGTTGAACTCTTTGAAGAAAAAGCCGATTCCATTGGCATATACTTCCGGGTCAATATCGGCGCTCAGGTGCAGCAAGGCCAGTTCAATACCGATGAAGACAGAGTTGGTGTCCGCGGACAACCGCCCCTTGACTGGGATGAAACCCTGTTCTTTCTCAATAAGGAAAGCAGAATGGAAGGATCAGATAATATTTTCTACTCCGGTGTTTTTTATGCCGCTGAGGATATAATTGAACAAGAAGGTGGATTTGACTTCAAGTTTGTAACCGACATTGATGGCATCGGCTGGGAAGATGGTGATGACCGGCCAGTGCGGTTTGGTGAAATTGCCGACACAACACTTCAGTACGGCTTTTTCAGCGGTGAGAAACCGTCACCGGATGAAGTTGAGCTCATTGAAGCCGACATTCAGTTTGCCGTCAACGTCAACGTACTTTCCAACCTGGGGATCTTTGATGATGCCATCGACGGGGTAGAACTTCGCGGCAACTTTAACAGCTGGGCCGGAGGTGATGAACTGACCTTCAACCCGACCCTCGACCGTTACCAGATCACCCGGGACTATTCCGGCGGTGACCTCGTCTCCGTTGGACAGCGTTACGCATACAAGTACTTTATTCTCTGGGATGAATCCCGCGAAGATTCAGAAAGCCCGAACTACATCCCCGGTCTTGATGCCGAAGGCGCCGGATGGGAAGAGCCGGGAACGACCGGTGGTTCTGATCGTATATATTTCGTGACTGAAGATGCCGAGCAGACCACTTATCCGGATGATCCGGGCTATGATTACTTCAATGACCTTCCGGGTGCCTCGGTAATCCTTCAGGAGTTTATTGAAGGTGAGCCGGAAACATGGCCGATCACTTTCCGTATCGACATGACCCGTGCAACCGAAATACCTGATGCAGAAGACAGGTTTGTTCCTGGTGAGGATTCGGTCTTCATCGCTTTTGAAGAGCAGATCTTTGCTTTCTCTCAAGGGTTTGGCACAGGGCCGGGATCTGTTGAGGATGCTTCCAATATTGAGCGCAATGAAAACTACCTGCTTGAGGATGTGGATGGCGACGGAATCTACGAAATCACGGTAGATGCCCAGCTCCCGTCTGTCAACTCATTCGGGTTCATCATCGGTTACGGACAGCCCAATATTGGCGAAGGAACAATTACCTGGAATGGCGGTGGTTTCGGAAGCGGACGACGCTACTATCAGTTTGCCATGCCAACACAGGTCGTTGATTTTGATGGTATTCTGGTATCATACTGGCCGGCTGAACCTGATCTCGATGTACTGACATGGTATGGCGGTGAAAACTTCAACGATGAAGGCCTGACCGTTGAAGCTGCTCCTGATTACAGAGCACTGCTTACCAGTTCAGAGGATGCCCGCATAGACACTCCGGTTACGTATAACCTGAGACAGAACTATCCCAACCCGTTCAACCCGACCACAAATATTGAATTTACCATTCCGGAAAGCCATGATGTGCGGCTGGAAGTGTACAATATACTCGGTCGGCGGGTGGCGACACTTGTCAATACATACAAAAATGCCGGTACACATACTGTTCAGTTTGATGCATCAAGGCTGGCATCCGGCATGTACATCTATCGTCTGCAGGCAGGCGATTTTGTACAGCAGAGACAAATGATGCTCGTGAAATAGCATTGCTCTGTATCTGTTCTGACATGCGGGGCCACAATCACGTGGTCCCGCGTGTCTCTTTAATCCTGCCCTCAAGAAACGTAATATTAGGTCAACACTATTGAGCTCAACGATTTATGATATTGCCAGAGAAGCAGAAGTAAGCATCGCTACCGTTTCCCGGGTCTTCAATAACAGCAGCAGTGTCACCAGGAAGACGCGGGAAAAAGTACTTGCTGTGGCTGAAAATCTCGGATATCATCCACGGGCACTCGCCCAAAGTCTGGCCAGAAAAAAGACGAAAATTATTACCGTTATTGTACCGGTGATCTCCAACTACTTTTTTATGGAAGTACTCGCCGGAATGCAGGATAAAATTGCCGACTACGACTATGACCTGCAAATATTCAATGTGAAAATCGCGGATGATCTGCTCAACCAGGCCGATCATATCATGAAACGGGGATGGGGAGAAGGGTACGTCGTCATTTCTGTGCACCTGGCTGATTCCGAGTGGGAACTGCTGGATAAATACAACGTGCCTGTTGTACTGATTGACGAATACTATCCCGGCTTTGATACCATCAGTGTCGATAGTATCGAAGGAGCCTATACGGCTACAAGCCATCTGATTGAACAGGGGTACACCTCCATAGGCATGATTTGCGCAAAGCCCGATTCCAAGCCGATAATCGACCGCAGGCTGGGCTACCGGCGGGCAATGGAAGATGCGGGTCTTCTGGTCGACCCCGGGTTGATCGTGACCGGTGACGACATGGAGCGTGACGGTTTTACCGAAAACAATGGCTATCAGGCAATGACAAAACTGATCCAAAACAAACAGCCTCCCCAGGCATGCTTTTGTGCGTCCGATATTCAGGCTCTTGGTGCCATCAAGGCTATGCGTGACAATAATGTGAAAATCCCCGTCATTGGCTTTGACGACCTTGAGTTTTCTGAATATGTCGGACTGTCCACCATGAGACAGCCCATGTATGAAATGGGTGCTCTGGCCATCGAAAAAATGGTAAAACGCCTCGAAGAAAAGCAAAGCGATATTACCCATACCGTTTTTTCACCTGACCTGGTGCTCCGTACAAGCTCTCCGGATTTTGCCGGAATTACGAAAACTAAGGATAAACCTGTCACTTCCTGATTTTCCGTTGCTCTTCTAATCCAGCAGCAACTTTGCCTCTCTAAACTCTGATAACACAATTTTCCCGCTTCCATGAACAAATTTCATTATACCTTGATTTTTATGCTGCTGACATTCTCATTTGTGCAGAATGTCACGGCACAAATTACCACTGAACCATCCTTCCCTTCGGCAGACCGGCCGGTTACGATCACATTTGATGCTTCGGATACAAACCTGGAAGGCTACTCCGGCAGTCTTTATGCCCATACAGGACTCATTGTTACCGAGCAGGACAAAAACTCCGGTGCCTGGCAATATGTCATAGGCAACTGGGGGCAGAATAATGTCCAGCCGGAACTGGACATGATCGGACAGGATTTGTGGGAACTGCACATTGAAGATATTTACAGCTTTTATGATGCCCCCGATACAGAGAGTATCTACCAGCTCGCATTTGTATTCCGGAGCTCAGACGGCAATTCCCAGACCGGTGATCTGTTTGTGGATATATATTCAGAACTTGTGGTCGTCCGGTTTGACAAACCTTCGTTACCCCAGTTTGGCTCTTTGATTCTGAGTGATGATGAGCTGCTTGAGGTCGAGATGAGTGCCAACTCGCTGGAATATGAGATCATATCCATAGAACTCCTGTTAAACGATGACGTGGTGGCAGTGAGTGATTCCGCTTTTCTGGCATATGATATTGACATCGATGCAACCGGCCGCGCTCTTATTACCGCAGTAGCCGAAGATTCACAGGGCAACAAAGCCGAAAACAGTTTTCACACCACCGTAAGCCCGCCGGTCACCGAAGCACCGGTTCCGGATGGAATGGAGCTCGGGATCAATTACCATGACCAGGATGACAGAGCTACTTTTGTGCTCTGGGCTCCGGAAAAAGAATTTGTCTACCTGATCGGAGATTTCAATGACTGGGAACCTGAATCCGATTATTTCATGGCAAGGGAAACAGCCCGGTCCGACAGCGTGCTGTACTGGATCACTGTTGACGGACTTGAGCCCGGCGTCGAATACGGTTTTCAATACCTCATTGACGGGGAAATCCGGATGGGCGATCCGTTTTCACATAAAGTCCTGTCCCCATGGAATGACCAGTACATTTCCGGAAGTGTCTACCCGAACCTGAAGGAGTATCCCCACGGTAAAACAAACCACATGGTCAGTGTAATGCAGACTGGACAGGAGCCTTATGACTGGCAGTCCGTTGACTACCAGCGTCCCGATCAGTCCGAACTGGTTATCTACGAGCTCGTTATCCGCGATTTCCTGGAGGATGGCACCTACAGATCGCTTGCTGACACCCTGGACTATCTCAAGCGTCTCGGGGTTAATGCGATAGAGCTGATGCCGGTCAGCAACTTCGACGGAAACGACAGCTGGGGCTACAACCCGAATTTTCACCTGGCCCTGGACAAGGCGTATGGACCAGCCGATGAGTTCCGGCGTCTGGTTGATGAAGCTCACAAGCGTGACATGGCGGTCATACTCGATGTGGTCTACAATCATGCTACCGGGCAATCTCCGCTGATCAGGCTGTATGGTGAATCCCGTGAGAGAAATCCGCTCATAGGGCCCGGACATGCTTTCAACGTATTCAATCACCTGAACCATGATCATCCGTTCATCAAGTACTGGATGGACCGGGCCAACCGGTACTGGATGGAGGAGTTCAATGTAGACGGTTACCGGTTTGACCTGACCAAAGGATTTGCGACAAACGTTCAGGACGGGGCCCTGCTGCAGGGACCTAATCCGGAGCGTATAGTAAATCTGAAACGGATGGCTGATGAACTCTGGAGCTTTGATCCCGAAGCTTACATTATCCTTGAGCACTTTGCTGATAACGCCGAAGAGAAGGAGCTGGCAGAATACCGGCTTGATGACGGGATGCCCGGCATGATGCTGTGGGGTAATCACAACTATAATTACAGCGAGGCTTCCATGGGCTGGCATGGCGGCAGCCGGTCCAACTTTTCCGGAGTGTATCATAAAAACAGGGGATGGGATGTACCCAACCTGATCGGTTATATGGAGAGCCACGACGAACAGTGGCTGATGTTCAAAAACCTGAATTATGGGAACAGTATGGATGGTTATGACATTACCGAACTGGAAACAGCACTTGACCGGCAGAAGCTGGCCGGGGCATTTTTCCTGACCATTCCGGGTCCCAAAATGATCTGGCAGTTCGGAGAGCTTGGGTACGGCGGTGGTCCGGATGAATGTCTGAAACCGGGAGACGGTACTGACGGAGAATGCCGACCCGATGACCCCGGCCGGACAGCCCGAAAACCCATCCGCTGGGACTACTATGATGATCCGGACCGAAACGCCCTGTATCAGACGTGGCAGTGGCTGCTGAAATTGCGCCACGAAAACCCGGTATTCCATGACACAGCTACTGATGTGGCAATGTACGGCATGAATACGGCGTCCAAGACAATTACCCTGCAGTATGAAACCATGGATGTTTCAATAACCGGAAACTTCGGAGTGATTGAACGGGATGTATTTCCCCGCTTCACACATGAGGGCACCTGGTATGATTACTTCAGTGGTGATGAAATTGAAGTTTCTTCTGATATGGTTGGGGATTCCTACAGTATGTCTCTTCCTCCCGGAGTGTTTCGAATATTCACCAGTGAGCCGGTAGAAACCCCGCCTGCCGGACTGACTCCAACCTCGGCCGCCATCGATCAGGATCCGTCGGATCTGCCGGAGAGATTCACACTGGATCAAAATTATCCCAATCCGTTCAACCCGGCGACCAATATAGCCTTCGAATTGCCGGAAGCCGTACAAGTGAAGCTGCATGTCTATAATATTATCGGACAACGCGTATCCACACTGGTTAACGAGTTTCGCGAAGCAGGGTCGTACACGGTTGTTTTTGATGCCTCACAGCTTGGAAGCGGCACGTATCTCATTAAGATGGATGCCGGTGGACACCGTTTCACACGAAAAATGATGCTGATCAAATAGTATCCTATGACCATATGAACCTGACTTTAGATACGCAGAAATATTTAAATCGATTTATTTATGGCACTTTCATGAGACTGGTTACGTAAATTTCCGAATAATTTTCAAACTATCTATTATGCACTTTAGGCGTCTGTACGTAATGAACTGCGAGCAGGCGCTTTTTTTGTTTATCAACTCAAATAACAAAACCTCATCGCATGGAGAGTTTGAACAGTCATAGTTTATGCCTGATACAATTAAAATTTGTAAAAAAACCACCACCCCTCCCATCCGTTTTTGCACCTTTTGTAAAATTCATCCCACCCCTCTCTGCTTTTCCAATGCTTGTGTTATATAGCAGGAGTAAGCGCTTTCATTTTGTTATAAAATGTAAAAGTTCTTTTAAAAAAGCGTTTTTTTGTGGTGTAATCATTAGATTTAAATAAATATTACATGTGAGCGTAATTTATACGATGGTGAATGTAAGCGCTTACAGTTGTTTTTTAATCAAATTCCGGCACAAGCCGGTGAGGCATAATCAGATAAACACTCAATTAAAACAAAAAAAACTTTCAAATATCAAAATCATAAGACTCTTGCTACAAAGAATCTATCAATCCAGAATCATTTCATGACAACCTGAAGACACGTCTTTTTGAATAACACGAAAACAAATGATTTCTATGCTAAAAAAGAAATATCAACTAATGTCTTACCTGCTGGCGGCTTTTTTCCTGTCGCCGATCCTCTCCGGAAATGCTTTTGCACAAGCCCGGGATCATACCGTAGAGGGGCAGGTAATTGATGCCAATACCGAGGAAGAACTCGTAGGAGTTAATATTCTCGTAGAAGGAACTACCATCGGAACCACTTCCGATTCAGACGGAAACTTCCGCTTGGAAACAGCCCCGGACGATACTCTTACTTTTTCATATATCGGGTATCAGTCTTTGGAAGTACCCATTGAAGGCCGGAGTACAATTACCGTTGAAATGATGGACGAGTCCATTGTCGGTGACGAGGTCGTGTTCATTGGCTACGGAACCCGGCAGGTGGAAGACAATACCGGATCGATCGGCAGGGTGACTGCTGATCAGTTTAATCCCGGCTCAACATCACCAGGCGAACTGTTCCAGGGCAGAATCCCCGGTGTGGATGTTACATCAAGCGACGGTGCTCCGGGCAGCGGTCCCGCAATACGTATCCGCGGCGGTTCGTCACTTTCCGCAAGCAATGATCCGCTCTTTGTAATTGACGGAGTTCCCATAGCGCCAGGCGGCATATCAGGGATGCGAGATCCATTGAACTCAATCAATCCGAATGATATTGAGGACATCACCGTCTTGAAAGACGCCTCTGCAACGGCTATATATGGTTCCCGTGCTTCCAACGGCGTTATCGTTATTACAACCAAGCAAGGCCAGGCCGGTCAGCCCCTGCAGCTTAACTATGAGAGCAAACTCAGCTACCAGACCCAGCGTGAAACCCTGGACGTTCTGGAGCCGGATCAATTCCGGCAGGTCATTGATGACCGGTTCGGTGAAAGAGGAACAGACAGGCTTGGTGACCATGAAACCGACTGGCAGGATCAGATTTACAGCAACGTACTCAGTCACGAGCATAATATCAGCCTGTCCGGAGCTTATCGTGAAGTCCCCTTTCATACTTCCATCGGTTTTACCGGAGATGAAGGCATTTTGAACACATCAAGCAATGATCGTCTTGCCGGATCACTCAGGCTCACTCCGAGATTTCTTGATGATAATCTTCAGGTAGATCTGAACCTGAGAGGTTCCAGAGTTGAAAATCGATTTGCTAATACCGAGGCGGTCAACACAGCGATTGCTTTTGACCCAACGCAACCTGTCATGGATGAGGACTCCCCGTTTGGTGGCTATTTTGCATGGACCGATGCTGATGGACAGCCTATTGACATTGCACCGGCAAACCCTGTCGCCCTTCTGGAACAGACACGGGATGAGTCAACGGTATATCGCTCGGTAGGTAATCTCCAGCTTGATTACAATATGCCATTTCTGCAGGATCTTACGGCAACGCTGAATCTCGGGTATGATTACTCTGATGTTTCTGACGGCCGGAACTTCGTAACTGACAACGCCGCATTTGACTTCGAAGGCGATGAGTTTTCCGGCAGCAGGACAGAGTATGATCAAAGAAGAGAAAACCAGCTTCTGGACTTCTACCTGAACTATGAAACGGAACTGCCGGATCTTCGCAGTAACTTCGATGCTACTGCCGGTTATTCATGGGAACACAACTATGAGGAAGGAGAAACCTTTACTACCAACTACAATATCGAAGATACGGTTGTGGTTCACTCAGATACGGATTACAAGACCGAGAATTACCTGGTATCTTTCTTTGGAAGAGCCAATTATTCACTCATGAACCGTTATTCGCTTACAGCCACGATGCGGGCAGACGGCTCCTCCCGATTCGCTGAAGATAATCGCTGGGGTTACTTCCCGTCCATGGCGTTTGCCTGGAATATGCATCGTGAGCCTTTCATGGAAGACTTCGGAAGACTCTCCCAACTCCGCCTGAGAATAGGGTACGGTGTGACGGGTCAGCAGGAAATTCTGCAGGGTAACTACCCCTATCTTGCCCGCTATACCTTTGGTGAAACATCGGCACAATACCGCTTCGGTGATGACTTCATCCGCACGTACCGGCCGGAAGGCTATAATCTGGATCTTAAGTGGGAAGAGACCAAAACCTACAACATTGCGCTGGATTATGGGTTCTATGACAACCGGCTTCGCGGTACCATTGAAGCCTATCACAGAGAAACTGAAGATCTGCTGAATGTTGTGCCGGTTGCCGCGGGAACCAACTTCACCAACAGGATCATCTCCAATGTGGGTGACCTTGAAGTTCAGGGAATCGAGTTGGACTTCACCGGTGTACCGGTTGCCACCAGGGATGCCTACTGGGAGGTCAGTTTCAACGTATCCCACAATGTCAATGAGATTACACGTCTGACTACCGTAGATGACCCTGACTACATCGGTGTAGAAACAGGAGATATTGCAGGCGGAACCGGAAACACCATTCAGATCCACTCCGTCGGTAATCCGAGAAGTGCATTTTATGTCTATGAACAGGTGTATGACGAGGAAGGCAATCCTGTTGAGGGAGCCTATGTCGACCGCACCGGTGACGGGAGAATCACTGAGGATGACAAGTATCGCCTCGGAAGTCCCGATCCGGATGTGACATTCGGCCTCTCTTCCCGATTCCAGTATCAAAATTGGGACTTTTCCTTTTCCGCACGCGCGCAGGTCGGCAACTATGTATATAACAACGTGGATTCCGAATACGGCTTCTATAGCATGATGCTTTACAACCAGTATCTCCGGAATTCCCCGGCTTCCATAACGGAAACCAATTTTGTAGACCCGCGTTTCCACTCCGATCATTACGTTGAGGACGCTTCGTTCCTTCGCATGGATAACATCACTGTCGGATACACATTCGAAAACCTTTTTGATGTCGTCCCGTCCATGCGGGTATCCGGTACCGTAAATAATGCATTTGTGATTACCAATTACAGCGGACTGGATCCGGAAGTATTCGGAGGTATCGACAACCAGGTCTACCCAAGACCCAGAACCTGGATCATGAGCGTGAATATCGATTTCTAAAGGAACCCATTAATAACAGAAATTATGCTGACACGAAATTATCGAATATTACTAATTGCAATGATCGTAGCAGTGGTGCCCGTATGGACATCCTGCACCGACGATCTGTCCACCTCGCCTATAGATGACAGCGAAGTGACTTCGGATATGATCTATGAAGATCCTGAAAATTTCCGCAAGGTATTGGCAAAACTATATGCCGGACTTGCGGTGACAGGACAGGAAGGACCGGCTGGAAGCCCCGATATCGACGGTATCGATGAAGGCTTCTCCAGCTATATCCGCCAGCTCTGGGTAACCCAGGAGCTCCCGACGGACCAGGCGGTGGTGGCATGGCCCGATCCCGGACTGCCAGGATTCAACACCCAGTCCTGGAGTCCTGGAAATGACTTTGTCATGGGGATGTACAGCCGCATTTTCTATCAGATCACCCTTGCCAATGAGTTCATCAGAAATGCAAGGGATGAAGATGATCCCCAGATTCAGCAGTATATGGCCGAGGCCCGTTTCCTTCGGGCGTTCAGCTACTGGCATGCACTGGATCTGTTTGGCGGGAATATCCCTTTTGTGACCGAAGATGATCCCATCGGCGCATTTGAACCCGAGCCCGTCGGAAGCGAGGAGATCTTCTCATATATTGAAAGCGAACTGATGGACATAGAGGACGCCATGCCGGCTCCTCAGGAAAATCAGTATGGCAGGGCCGACCGGGCCGGCGTGTGGATGCTGCTGGCCAGGCTCTACCTGAATGCCGAAGTGTATATTGATGAACCGCGCTATGATGAGGCGGTCACCTATACACAGAGAATCATTGACGAAGGCGGATATGAGCTGAATTCCACCTACGATCAGCTCTTCCTTGCCGACAATGATGAGGCCGATGGTGTTATTTTTGCCATTCCGTTTGACGGCAACAATACCCAGAGCTTCGGAGGCACGAACTTTATCATTCATGCCGCAGTCGGCGGAAGCATGAGTGCTGCTGATTTCGGGATTTCCGGCGGCTGGGAAGGCCATCGGGTTACTCCCGAGTTTGTCGACAAATTTGACAAGGACAATGATGTCAGGGCCATGTTCCACACCGACGGGCAAAACCGTGATGTGGACAACCTCGGTGATTTCAACGAGGGATATGCGGTCACAAAATGGCGCAATGTCACTTCCACCGGGGAGCCCGGATCACGATCGGCTTATGTCGATACCGACTTCCCCATGTTCCGCCTTGCCGATGTCTATCTCATGTATGCCGAAGCTACACTGAGAGGCGGAGCCGGTGGTGACATGAACATGGCTCTGAATCTGGTCAATGACATCCGCGAGCGTGCCTACGGTGACGAGACCGGTCACATCACATCAGACGAGCTCGATCTTGATTTCATTCTCGATGAGCGGGCACGTGAACTTTACTGGGAGGCCCAGCGCAGAACCGACCTCATCAGGTACGGTTACTACACTTCTGCCGACTATGTCTGGGCATGGAAAGGTGATACCCAGGAAGGAACATCGACCTCAGAGCATCTCAAGCTCTATCCGATTCCTTCTTCGGATATCAACTCCAATCCGAATCTGACCCAGAATCCCGGATACTAATTTGATTATCACACCAAATTTCAGAACAATGAGACTACTATCTATTCTAACTGTTTCAATAGGCTTGATTTTCGCCTTTTCGTCTTGTGACAGAGACTCGGGACCGGTGATGAGTTCATCACCGGATGCCCCTTCCATAACCTCCGACATGGAAGGTCAGAGTTTTCAGCTGCTCGAAGATGAGGCCGACGAGATTCTGTTTACACTGGAATGGACCGCTGCCGATTACGGCTATGATGCTGCCGTTGAGTATGAGGTTCAGATAAGTGAAACAGGTGACAATTTCGAAAATTACAACGAACTTGGCTCCACCGCTGAAACCGAAATATCCTTCACCGTAGGCGAGGTCAACAGTGAACTGATAGCCATGGGCTTCGACGATACCCAGGATGCCGAAGTGCAGATCAGGGTCATTGCCAAAGTGGATGGCGCTGAAGTCGATGAGGAAGTGTCAGAACCGGTTTCGCTGATGATACGTCCCTACCTGGTGGAAATTGAACTCCCCGAAATTTACGTTCCGGGCGGATATCAGGATGTCAGCGGATATGGTAACGAGTGGAGCCCGGAAGATGCTCCGCCGCTGTTCTCCTTCGACGATGATGACGTCTATACCGGATATGTCTATATCGCGGAGGACGACAGTGAGTACAAATTCACCTACGAGCGCTCCTGGGACCTCAACTGGGGTGATGATGAAGGTGACGGAACACTGGATGAAGACGGTGCAAACATCCCTGCCGACGCCGGATATTACCTCATGGAGGTAGATCTGAACGATGAAACCTACTCCGTTCTTGACACCGAGTGGGGCATTGTCGGTGACGCCACACCAGGCGACTGGGATGGTGATACCATGTTGGAATATGACATGGAGGAAAAGGTCTGGGCCGTCGATGTTGACCTGGTCGAAGGCGAAATGAAGTTCCGCGCCAACCAGACATGGGATGATCTCGACTATGGTGACAATACCGGTGACGGTACCCTTGATGAAGGCGGTGAAAATATTCCTGTTGAGGAAGCCGGAAACTACACCGTCATCCTCAACCTTGGAGAGGCTCCCTTCAGCTATGAACTCATAATGAACTGAAACGGATAATAAATTCATCCGCTTCGGAACAGGCCTTCCGGAGCGGATGTTTTTTTTAACGTCCTGCACGTTTTGAGTATCACCATTTATGACATAGCGAAACAGGCAGAGGTGAGCATTGCCACCGTGTCCCGTGTCTTTAATGACAGCGGACACGTCACAGCAGCAACCCGGAAAAGGGTGCTCGATGTTGCGAATCAACTCGGTTATCACCCCCGCGCACTGGCACAAAGCCTGGCACGGAAAAAATCCAAAATCATTACGGTCATTGTTCCGGTAATTTCCAACTACTTCTTCATGGAAGTACTGGCCGGAATGCAGGACAAAATAGCCGAGTACGATTATGACCTGCAGATTTTCAATGTGAAAGTTGCCGAGGATCTTCTGGATCAGGCCGATCACATCATCAAACGTGGCTGGGGTGAAGGCTACATGGCCATTTCGGTTCATCTCGATGACTCATCCTGGGAGAAGCTGGAAAAATACGACGTACCTGTAGTCCTCCTGGATGAATATTACCCGGGTTTCAGCACCATCAGTGTTGACAGCATCGAGGGAGCATATATTGCCACCTCGCATCTTCTGCAGCAGGGTTATCGCTCCGTCGGTATGATCTGTGCCAAACCGGACTCTAAGCCGGTCATTGACCGCGTTCTCGGATATCGCCACGCCATGCAGGATTCCGGCATCATGGTTGATCCCGAAATGATTGTCACCGGTGAGGACATGGAACGCGACGGATTTACCGAAAGCAACGGGTATCAGGCCATGACGAACCTGATCAGAAGCGATACGCCCCCCGAAGCCTGCTTTTGTGCCTCGGACATCCAGGCGCTCGGCGCCATCAAGGCTATGAAAGACAACAATATGCGTATTCCGATCATCGGATTTGATGATCTGGAGTTTTCCGAATATGTGGGGCTCTCCACCATGCGCCAGCCAATGTATGACATGGGATCACTTGCAATCGAAAAAATGGTACGGCAACTGGAGAAGACCGACACCGAACCAACCCATACCATCTTCACGCCGGACCTCGTTCTGAGAGCAAGCTCGCCGGACTTTGCCGGAATTTCAGAAGAATCAGGCTGATGCATCCTGATGACCCGGGATTCCGCCCGGACTAAATAAACTCACAAGCAGATATTGATCCGGTAAAACACGAGGCTCCGGAGACCAGGTACTTTAAACACGTGAATCCATCCGGATTCAATTAACCATCCTGCCAAATATATCCAAGATATGAAACTACGAACGACGATACTGTCTTTCCTCTTCCTGTTGGTTGCAATGCATTCCGCCAGGGCCGGGGTACTGACTGTAGATCCATCCTTTCCCAGTGTGGATGAGCCGGTAACGATTACCTTCAACGCTGAAGGAACCCCCCTGGAAGGATACACCGGTGAGATATATGCCCATACGGGACTTATCACCAGTGAAGATGACATTGACAGCGGAGGCTGGGAATACGTCATCGGAGAGTGGGGCGACAATGATGCCCAGCCGCAGCTTGATGAGATCGGCCCGGATCAGTGGCGTCTTGAAATTGACAACATTCCGGATTTTTACAATGTTGAAGCGGGAGAAACCATCTACCAGATTGCGATGGTGCTCCGCAGCTCCGACGGCGGAACCCAAACCGATGACCTGTTTATCGATATTCTTGATGAACCGGTTTCGGTGCGCTTCGAAAGCCCTGCCGGAACCTTGCTGGAACCCTACTTTGCAAAGGAGGATGAAACAGTCAGCGTTGAGATTGTCGCACAGGCCAGGGATACCGACCTTGACGAGATCAGGCTGTATGTGGATGGTGACCTGGAAGCAGTTGAGGGCGATGATGAAACTCTGACACATGATCTGACGGTCGCCGGTACGGGGCGAATTGAACTCGAAGCGGTAGCCGAAGATCAGGACGGCAATACAGCCGAAGATGAGATGTTTCTCATCGTCAACCCCGAAGTTATCGAACAGGCGCGGCCTGACGGGCTTGAGGATGGTATCACATACACTTCCGATCAGTCTGTCACACTTTCCCTGTATGCACCCTTTGTAGATTTTGTTTATGTCATCGGTGATTTCACCGACTGGGAGGTTGATCCGGACTACTTTATGTACCGCGATACCGAAGACGAAGACAATGTCCGGTGGTGGATTGAAATCGACGGTTTAGAGCCGGGAGAGGAGTATCGTTTTCAGTACTTTGTTGAAGGCGACCGCCGCATCGGTGACCTTTACTCCGAAAAAGTTCTGGATCCCTGGAATGATGTCTGGATTCCGGATGATGTATACCCCGATCTTATTCCCTATCCCGAAGATCAGACAGAAGGCATGGTCTCCGTTATGCAGCCCGGAAGGGAAGCCTATGACTGGCAGGCAGAAGATTACGAGCGTCCCGATCCGTCAGAACTGGTAATATACGAGCTGGTAATCCGGGACTTTCTGGATGACGGCACCTATGCCAATCTCGCCGATACGCTTGACTATCTCAAGAATCTTGGCGTTAACGCCATCGAACTGATGCCCGTTTCGAACTTTGACGGAAATGACAGTTGGGGCTACAATCCCAATTTTCACCTTGCCGTGGACAAAGCCTACGGACCTGCGCACGAGTTGAAGCGGGTCATTGATGAAGCCCACAAACGGGACATGGCCGTTATCCTCGATGTGGTCTACAATCACGCTACCGACCAGTCTCCTCTGATCGGTCTTTACGGCAACGATCCGGAAGACAATCCGTTCATCGGTCCGGGACACGCATATAACGTTTTCAACCATCTAAATCACGACCACGATTACATCAAATACTGGATGGACCGGGCAAACAGACACTGGATTGAGCGGTTCCGGGTTGACGGCTACCGTTTTGACCTGACCAAGGGATTTGCGTCCAATGTCGATCAGGGTAATCTGCTCGACGGCTACAATGAACGCCGCATCGAAAATCTCACCCGGATGGCCGATGAAATGTGGGATGTGGACGAAGATGCCTACATCATTCTTGAGCACTTTGCCGCGGCAGAGGAAGAGCAGGAACTTGCAGAGTACGGAACGGATGAAGGCCGCTCCGGCATGTTGCTGTGGGGCAATTTGAACAGGGCTTACAGCCAGTCTGCCATGGGATGGGTTGACTCCGACGATTTCTCATCCGATATATCCGGTGTGTGGTATCCCAATCAGGGATGGGAGCAGCCCAATCATATTCATTACATGGAGAGCCACGATGAACAGTGGCTGATGTACCGCAATCTGGCTTATGGCCGCTCCAACGATGACTATGATATCACGGAGCTGCCGGTAGCGCTCAACCGCCAAAAGCTGGTCGGGGCGTTCTTCTTTACTGTTCCCGGTCCGAAAATGATGTGGCAGTTCGGCGAGCTTGGATACGGATACGGCCCGGATGGCACCGACTGCCTGCGCCCCGGCGACGGCACGCTCGGGGAATGTCCGGAAGGCACTCCCGGCCGGACTGACGCAAAGCCCGTGCGATGGGAATACTATGACGACTCACAGCGAAAATCGCTCTATCAGGTCTGGCAGGCGCTTCTCAGACTCCGCCATGACAATCCCACCTTCCATGACACCGATACGGAAGTGAATATGCGCACCGGACACGGACAGTTTGACCGGCGCATTGTGCTGGAGCATCCGGACATGGATGCCGTGATCATCGGCAACTTTGATGTAGAACCGCTGGAGGTTGACCCCGCATTTCCGCAGTCGGGTACCTGGTATAATTTCTTTGAGGGAAGTCAGGTGGAGGTGGATGAAGGAGAACGAAATCAGCCGATTACGCTTGAAGCCGGCGAGTTCCGGATCTACACAACAGAGGAGCAGGAAACGCCTCCTCAGAATATCCTGACCAGTGCCGATGACGAAGAAGAGGTCGGACAGGATGTGCCCGAGCGTACCAGCCTGGCACAAAATTATCCCAATCCGTTCAATTCCCAGACGACAATCCGTTTTGAGCTTCCGGCATCCTCAGAAGTTACCCTTGAGGTGTTCGACGTGCTCGGCAGACGGGTAACCACACTGGTGGACGGACAGATGGATGCAGGTGTGCACGAAACCCGTTTCGATGCCTCCGGACTTTCCAGCGGAGTCTATATATACCGGCTCCGGACTGCCGAAACCGAAATGACGCGGCAGATGATGCTGATTGAATAACCTTCACGCTCTGGCTGAAAGCATCTCAGTCAGGGCTTTTTTTGCTGGCAGTATTTGCAGGTATGGGACAAAAAAGGTATATGACCGGGGCTATGGGCAGCCACTCAGGCATTTTTTGCTGCCATATACCCGGATGAAGTGCTATATTACGCACTGAAAAATTATTAAAAATTGCTTTCTAAAAAGGTATTCAGCATGAAAGATCAACCTGCCGTGACATCAGGATATTATCGTCTGAGCTTCGTTACTCTCATCCTTCCGCTCATTGTACTGTTAACCGTTACCGGCTGTGGTGAAGATGATCCTTATGCCGTTCCCGAATATGTTCCTGATGAAGATCTCACTGCCGTTCCGGAGTGGGCTCAGGACGCGGTTTGGTATCAGATTTTCGTAGAACGATTCCGTGACGGTGACTCCGGGAATCAGCCGACCCTCCGGTCCATCGAAGGTTCCTGGCCCCATGATCATCCCGAGACCTGGCAGCCAACACCCTGGGGACAGGACTGGTACTCTGAGGATGACTGGGTTTCCGACGTGGATATGGATTTCTATGAATGGGTGCACCTGCGCCGGTACGGCGGTGATCTGCTGGGTGTCCTGGATCAGCTGGATTACCTCGAAGATCTGGGAATCACGGCAATTTATTTCAATCCGGTTAACGATGCCCCGTCGCTGCACAAATACGATGCGCGGAATTATCGTCATGTGGATGTCAATTTCGGTCCGGATCCCGAGGGTGACCGCGAACTCATAGCCGGAGAGGATCCCGCTGATCCCGATACCTGGGTCTGGACGGAAGCGGACAAAATGTTTCTGAAAGTCATTGAGGAAGCACAAAAAAGAGGAATCCGGGTCATAATGGATTATTCATGGAATCACACCGGCATCACGTTCTGGGCATGGCAGCACATTCTGGAACATCAGGAGGATTCTCCTTATGCCGACTGGTATCAGATTGACCGGTTCGATGATCCGGAAACCGAAGAAAATGAATTCGAATATCCCGGATGGGCGGGGGTTCCGGAATTGCCCCAGTTCCGGCGCTATGATTCAGTTGAGGATTTCGAGCACGGTGACCTGATTCCCGGAGATTTTCATCCCGGGCTCAAGCGCCACATTTTTGCCGTTACCCGCCGCTGGCTCGCACCGGACGGGGATGTGGACCGGGGCGTCGATGGATTCCGGCTGGATGTCGCAGAGCTCATCCCGGTCGATTTCTGGAGGGATTATCGCAAGTTTGTGCGCAATATCAATCCCGAAGCTTTTCTGGTAGGAGAACTTTGGTGGGCTGACTGGCCGGATAAGCTGATGGATCCCACCGAATGGCTTCAGGGTGACATTTTTGATGCCGCCATGAATTACCGGTGGTACCGCCCGACAAGGCAATGGCTTGGAGGAGCCGAGCCGGAACTGACGGATCCCTCCGAATATGTACACCATCTGGATTCCATTCAAAACGGTTTGCGTGATGAGGTTGTGAGGGCACAGATGAACCTGACCGCCAGCCATGACACACCACGCTTCTCCACATCCATCTTTAACCAGGGGCTGAACAAGTACGAGGTAAACCCGCGCGAAAACCCCGATTACAAACTCCATCGTCCGGATGACCGTACGTGGCGCGATGTGCGGCTGATTCTGGCACAGCAGTTTACGTGGAAAGGTGCGCCTCATGTATGGATGGGGGATGAGCTTGGTATGTGGGGCGCCGATGATCCTGACTGCCGCAAGCCGTTAATCTGGCCCGATCTGGCATTTGAAGACGAGACAACGCATCCGTTCGACCGGGAACGTACGCGTGACGAAGTGCAGGCGGATATGGAGCTTTGGAACTATTATCAGCATCTCATCCGGCTGCGCCGGGATAATCCGGTTTTTTCAAGAGGCCGGCTGGAAGTGCTGAAAACCGATGATGACCGCAATCTGCTGGTTTATGAGCGTAATGCCGGCGAAAACCCCGGGCAAGCAAATGAGCAGGAATTTGAAGGAAGCCAACGGGCTATTGTTGTTTTTAATAACCATGAAACAGGTTCTGCCGATATCAGTTTACCGGTGGAAAATCCTCAGCAATGGCAGGAGGTGCTTGGTTTGCAGCCCATGGCATGGGACTTTGGCGATCAGGCTCTGGAGATAACCATACCGGCGAAATCCGCAGCTGTTTTTTTGAAAGAGCCGTAGTAGAGCAGCAGGGTTCCGGAATCAGAATTCCCTGAAGACTCTTTCGCCACCCACAGACTCCATATTCAGCAGTACTTTTTTTCCCTTTCTGACATAGGCAGCCAGGATTTTTCCTATGAAGATGATGTGGTCACCGGAATCGACTTCCCTGAAGAGCTGACACTCCAAATTGATGGTGGCCTTTTTTAGAAGCGGCGGTTTCACATACTCGGACTTTACCGTTTCCAGGCCAGATTCTGCAAACTTGTCGACAGACTTACCCGATACCGAACCGAAGTACCGTACGGCCTTTTCAAGCTCTTTGTTGGGAACGGCAACAACAAACTCTCCGCTCTGCTGGATCAACTTGTGGGTGTTTCCGCTTTTGGACAGTGATACGGCATAAAGCGGCGGTTCAATGGAACTTTTCATATTCCACCCGGCAACCATCCCGTTGGGCTTTTGCTTCTGATCTACAGAAATGACAAATACGCAGCTTTCTGGCTTGAAGGCATCAAATGATTCTTTTACGGAGACCTTTTTCATGTGCTTAAAATTTTTGATTCATATGGTCAGATGTAATTCCATGACCGTGTTTAATCATGATCCTGTGTGCCCGGGCACCGGCCCGGTCATGATCATTTCATGTGCTCAAAATTTTGGATTTATACAGTCAGATGAACCGAAGGTCACGAAGTGAAATGCCATGACCTTGTTTAATCATACGGTTGTGTGTCCGGGCGCCGGCCCGGTCATGGACATTTCATCTGTTTAAATTTTTGATTTCTAATGTCACATGTAATAATCTGGTGTTACTTGTTGACTTTTTTTCGTGTTGAGATATGTATAGGGTTTTGTCAGTCAGAATGGTAGATTCCTTCTTCACCCTCTTCCGGGACACTTTCCACGATATCCTGTTCCTGAAGCACAATCATCACGAACCAGCAAAGCGAAGCCCAGAAAAAACCGACCGTCCAGCCGAACAGCACATCCGTCGGATAGTGAACCCCCAGCAGTACACGGGTGAAACCCACCAGTATGGTAATGAATATCGGTATGCTGATAGTGTAAATCCTGATGCGTGACGTGGTCTCCAGCCGTGTCAGAAGCGAACCCAGTGTCAGGTACACCACCGCAGAAAGCATGGAGTGTCCGCTCGGAAAACTTGGCGATGTCTCGACCATCAGGGCAGGGACTATGTCAGGACGGTCCCGCAGAAAGAAATCTTTCAGCAGCAGACTTATCAGCAATCCGCCGGCGGTTGCAATAAAGACCAAAGTGGCGGACCGGTAATTCTGTTTCAGAAGCAGATATCCGACGACAAATATTATGGTAAGGGTAAGTACGGTTGGCCCTCCCATAGCGGTCATGTCGCGGACAGCTTCATCCACCCAGTGCGGTCCGCGCAGAAGTTCGGGATTTTCGGGGCTGCGGACAATGGTCAGCGCCCATTGATCGAACTGCCTGGCCTGCTCAACAATAAACATGTCACTAATTTCAATACCTCCGCGAATGAACAGTAATACCATCAGCAGGCCGAGCAATATCAGGATCTCTTTCTTGAACAATATCTTAATCTTGGGAAATTGACGGCTGGACTTATCTAATATTGGCATAACGAAACTTATGTTATACTGGCATAAGAAGTTTTATGGCTGACTGCATACGTTTGACATCTAATAAATACAATATTACGCCATATTTCAACATAAAACAGCCGGCGCATGGATAAGTGTGGTCATCATAGTTTATTGAATACCTTGGTTTTGAGGTATTCTTTTTCCATGCAGCTTTTTGTCATCGGAAGAAAAAATCCCGATTTTCTTCCTTATTTTAGGTGATACCTCTATTTCACAAATTATTTTTCACAATTTAACTGTGCATCAGTACTGTATCTAATTATGACCCGGACTATCAGATTTTTTCCCAGTTGTTTCTTCCCGCTTTTATTATTGGCAACGCTGACCCTGAAAAGCACCGGAGCGGCCTCCGCTGAAACAGACGGTGGATCAGTTGAACGTCCTCAAACCGGTGCCAATATACCGGAATGGGCCAAAGACGCCGTTTGGTATCAGATCTTTCCGGAGCGTTTTCGCAACGCTGATCCCGATAACGATCCGGTCCCGGAGCGTATCGGAGACCCGCATTCCTGGGATCTCGGAGCACCGGAAGGGTGGGAGATTTCTCCCTGGACCGGCGATTGGTATCAGCGGGCGGACTGGGAGCAGCGAGTGGGGACTGATTTTTACGATTTTGTCTTTACGCGACGCTACGGCGGCGATTTGCAGGGCGTTATTGACAAACTGGATTATCTGGACACTCTGGGGGTCACCGCCATCTATCTGAATCCGGTTTTTGATGCTGTTTCTCTCCACAAGTACGATGCCAGCCATTTCCATCACATTGACCGTCATTTCGGACCCGATCCCGAAGGCGATATTGAAATTATGGAACAGGAAAATCCTTCCGACCCCGACACCTGGCAATGGACATCCGCAGACAAGCTATTTCTTGAGCTGCTTGATGAAGCCCGCAAACGGGACATTCGTGTGATCATTGACGGTGTCTGGAATCATGTCGGACGGGACTTCTGGGCTTTTCGCGATATAAGGGAACACGGCAGGGATTCGGAGTTTCTCGACTGGTTTAAAATCACTGATTTCGGTGATGAGTATGAAGATGGCTTTGATTACGAGGGTTGGTGGGGGTATATGGGGCTCCCCGAGTTTGCCGAAGACGGCGAAAATCTCCATCCGGAAGTAAAACAGCACATATTTGACGTCACAAAAAGGTGGATGGCGCCCGATGGGGATGCCGGCAGCGGCATTGACGGATGGCGGCTTGATATGGCCACAGAACTCGGCAAGGAGTTCTGGGAAGAGTGGCATGAGCTGGTTTATGATCTGAATCCGGAGGCGTTGACCATCGCTGAGATCTGGGGTGATGAAGCCCGGGATTTCATCGCTGACGATCTTTTTGGCGTGGTGATGAACTACCGGTGGGCTTATGCCACACACGCATTTCTGATTCAGCAGAGTATGACGGCATCAGAGTTTGCTGATCGCCTGGCCGACCTGAGAAATGACTTTGATGAACGCACTAATATGGCCATGCAGAATATCCTTGACGGCCATGACACCGAACGCCTGGCCTCGATGATCGTCAATGATGAGTATGCCTACAAGGGCGGGATGGATGATGAAGAGCAAAGCAAAATCAGGGATATTTACAACACCTACGAAGTCAGAGCCCCCGACGATGAAGAAAAAAAACGGCACCGGCTCGTTGCGCTCTTCCAGTTTGCCTACACCGGTGCTCCCATGATTTACTATGGCACCGAAGCCGGCATGTGGGGCGCTGACGACCCCGATGACCGCAAACCCATGGTCTGGCCCGATATGGAATACGATGACGAAATCAACCATCCCTACTCCAGGCAGCGTCCGCGTGATTCCGTGGCATTTGATCACGACATGTACAGCTGGTACGCCAAGCTTGCCGGCATCCGCGGTAAAAGGGATGCACTCAGGACAGGCCGGTTCCGCCTCATAAAAGCCGATGACGATGCCCGTGTTCTGGCATTCAAACGCTACACCGATGATGATTTTGCGATCGTTGTAATAAACCGCGGCTCTGAAACCTATTCATTTGATTTTTCCTCCGGAGACGTAACGGATCTGCCCAGAAGAGTTTTCGACCGGGTCAGCGGCAAGCGGATTATCAGCAGACAGAATAAGTTCAATGTGGATGTCCCGCCGGTCAGCGGCATGATAATCACACCATAATTTCAGCTGCACAGCGGAAAAGATCAGCTGTCCCGCATTCTGCCCGGAAAGTTTGCGAAGTTACACCGCATGCAAGCGGATTTGAGGGGTATTTGGATGGTTTTCGGCGCCAGTACTTTGTATCTTGTCTGGATGCGAATTGATCCGAAGTATTTCAATCATTTCATGGTCATCGTAGCGGTTATTTGCATTTTGGCTATAATTTTTGCCAGCCTTCGCTACTCTCAAAGACAAGAACAGCGTTTTCTCGATCGTCTGGATAACAAATCTCTGTCCGAACTGGTTTTTATGGATCAGCAGGGAGATACGCTTTACGTTAATCCTGATCAGACGACCGTTCTGTTGTTCTGGGCGACGTGGTCCGATCGCTCTCTGGAAGAACTGTATGATCTTTACAACTGGCACGACCGCCATCCGCATATAGAAGTGATTTCTGCCTTTGTAAAGGATGCCGAGGAATTTGCCAAAGCTCATGACCGTGAGAATAAGAACAGCTACCGGCTGGTCAACGGCACCCCGGCATATCAGGACCTGAGGGTCCCGGGCGTTCCCACGGCAGTTGTGTTTGACTCCGGTGGAAAAGTGAAAAAGGTTCAGTCAGGCTCACAGACAGTCCCGATTTGGCATGAAGTGTCCACGCGGCAGGAACTGCAGCATCAACGCGAACAAGAAGAGGGTTAATCGCGTTACTTATGCGGCCGGAACCTGCCGTCGGTTGAAATACCCATGGCGGCTTACCCCCACACAGGAGCATGATTATAGCCAGCATGGGTACTACATGTGACGTCAGAATCATAAATTATAAACAGATGAAATGAACATGACCGAACGGGCGTCAGGACACACAGGCGCATGATTAAAACCGGTCATGGAATTGCATGTGTCCACTTAATCAAAAATTTTAAACACATGAAAACGTCGGCCATATCACAAAAGATAGATTAAAAAATAACCGCCATGAGCTGGAATACCGCCTCAGAGAAACTGCCTGTTGTCCTGTTCAACGATGCATTCCTACCGGCAGAACAGGCTTCGCTCAGTCCCGAAATCAGACTGGCCCGTTACGGAGAGGGCTGTTTTGATACTATGCGATATTATGCCGGTGGTTTTTTCCGTCCGGAAGATCACCTGACCAGGCTCCGGAAGGGGTTGGAGCATCTGGGACTCGAACCATCCGGATATCTGGCTGATACCGATTCTTTTCTGGGCATGCTCACCGGTTTTTTAAAAGCCAACGATGCTCTCGGACAGCATGTGCGTATCCGCGTCCAGGTATGGGCTGATGATATCACAGCAGGGTACCGGCCGGGTAACAGAACGGCAAAAATCCATGTCTCCGGATCCCGGATAATCACCACTACCACCGGCGAAAAACCCGCCGGAGTCAATCTGATTACAAGTACTGTCCCGCGCATACCACACGCTGCCCTTCCTGCAGATGTAAAATGGTCCAACGGGATAAATTACATTCTCGCTGCACGACAGGCCCAGTCGCACAATGCTGATGATGCACTGATGATGACCACTACGGGGTGGGTAAGCGAGACAACCATCGCAAACATTTTCTGGATCAAAGACGATTTTGTATTTACTCCGTCGGTTTCCTGTGATTTGTTTCCAGGAATTGCCCGGAATACCATCATCGAAGTGCTGGATGAAATGGATATCAACACTAATCAGGGTGCGTATTCCGCCGACTTTCTGAAAACAGCTGATGCTGTGTGGATATGCAACTCTGTCCGTGGAATTGGGTTGGCAGGACGCATAGATAACAAGGAGTTTCCGCTTCAGTACAGCTTTTTTGACCGGATTCAGAATCGATTTGCTTCACACATCAACGATAATCTGCAATATGTTGGCTGATTCATCTGCAACTGTAAAAAGGAATCTGGTGTTCCGGACGGTTCAAGAATTCGATGCATGGATTCGGAGCTACCTTCGGAAGAAGAAAGAGGAGGGACCGGTTGTATTTCTGGATTCCCAGCTTGACGGGCATCCGGCCTCATCGCACGGATACATAGCCAGTAATCCCGAGTCGGTGTTGTGGTACCGGCAAGATTACGGTGACCCGGAAGGTGTTTTTGAGTACGATGCCCGGAATGCAGGTCTGGGTGCCGCGACGGACAGACCTGAATCCTGGATCAAACGGGAAGAAACCGATCCCTGGGAAGCCCTGAAAGCCTATCGCAGGGAGCATAAGGACTGGATGTTCGGATGGTTTTCCTACGACCTGAAAAACAGGATCGAAACGCTTTCCTCTGCTAACGAGGATCGCATCAGATTGCCCGATCTCTGTTTTTTTATCCCTTCGTCGCTGCTGGAGGTCGATCGCAGGCAACTCTCCGTCAGAGTATTAAAAGGCCCGTGTAATACCGTACCTGCGGGCGTGGCAGAGTTCAATTCCCAAAATACTAATGGATTGTATTCACAGGAAATAGCATCCATCGACAAAAAGCTGCCATCCGGCACCCTGAAATCGGGAGAAGGCTGGCAGGACTATCGCGCCAAGATCCGGCAGATCAAGGATTATATCGCCAGGGGGGATACGTATGAGGTGAATTTTACTCATCAGCTCGAGAGTCCGTTTGAATCCGGTTCTCTTGAGTTATTTGATAATATGAGAGGGCACGGACCGGTGCCGTTTGCTGCATGGATTACATACAATGGGGTGGATGTCTGCTGTGCTTCGCCGGAACGTTTTCTGATGCGAAAGGGAAATCGTGTTGTCTCCCAGCCAATCAAGGGGACATCGCCGAGAGGAGGCACCCCTGAAGAAGACAGGGAAATTATCAGCGACATTCTTAACAAGGAGAAAAACAAGGCAGAAAATGTTATGATTGTCGACCTTGTGAGAAATGATCTTGGCAAGCTGGCGAAAACCGGTACTGTAAAAACCGATTCTCTGCTTGAAGTACAGAGTTTTGCGACGGTTCATCAACTGGTTTCCACTGTTTCGGCCGAAGTCAGCACCGGTATGGCATCAGTGGATATTATCCGGGCCTGCTTTCCTATGGGATCAATGACCGGGGCACCGAAAATTCGTACAATGGAAATAATTGATGAACTGGAAACTTATCGCCGGGGGCTTTATTCCGGTGCCGTTGGTTATTTTGCCCCAAATGATGATTTTGACTTCAACGTTGTCATCCGGACGGCCATTATTAAAGAAAGGAGATTGTACTATTCTGTAGGCGGTGCCATAACTTCCGATTCAGATCCGGAAGAGGAGTGGCAGGAGAGCTGGTTGAAAGCCCGTGCATTACCTGTAAATCATACGTTTTGGTAGTTGAAAAACGATAGTAATAGTCATATCTTTATCCTTCTGAAAAAAAATGATATCATTCTGTCAGAATTAAAAATTATAAGCACATGAAAAAAGGCATTCATCCTGAATACAAGGAAGTAAAGGTCATTCTCAGCGATGGCAGTGAGGTGGTTACCCGGAGCACCATGAAAACCAAAGATGGTGTTTACAAAGCGGAAGTGGACTCTAAAAACCATCCGTTCTACATCGGCAGTCAGAAAATGATGAGTGCCGCCGGACGTGTAGAACAGTTTAATCGTCGTTTTGGCAAGAAAGCCGCCAAGAAATAATTATATCCGGCAGTAACTCTGCTGTTTACGGACATCTGGCTACAGGTGCCATCCATTTTCCGGCAGATTTGTGTGCTAATCAAGCACACGGGTCTGCCATTTTTTTTGCGGATCAGGACGGCCCGGCATAAAGTGCATTTTCAAACTGCCTGATTTCCGTTTTCCTGCAACATTATCCGGCACAAATTCCACAATGGTAGATGAAACGGTGCGCACATGTTCCAGCTCCATACTGAATCCAAAAAGGTCAGGGTTGCCCTCGTTTATATCATCAGGTTGCTTCAGCCCGTTTTGTGTGGTGTGCAAATCCATAATTCTTCCCAGATTGTTTTTGTAGCTGCGCCCCAGGAAATCTTCAAATAATTGCCTGCGGCCGTTGCGTATCTTTGACTCCTCTTTGCCTGCCGAAACCCATATGCCTGCACCGTACCCCTGATGGCTTCTCTGCAGTGCCTGCCCGTCAAAATGCCACATGGTTACTCCGTTCCGTGAATCTGCCATCAGCAGCCGGAACGGCTGAAAAGAGAGGTGCTTGAGGGGGTCCGAATCTGCAAATCGTTCCGCAACCTGGTCAGGTGAGGAACAGTCGGCTATTTCCGGTATGATAACCCCGCGGCTGGATGTATCTGAACCGGATGCGTGTTGGCGGCTCTGGTAGTCGTTCATGAGTGCAAAGGCAGCACCTGTTTCGTTGGCAGCGATCCAGGTACCTCCGGCCTGGCGGTCAACAGGCCATACACACTGTATTCCGCTGACATTGTGCTGAAGCGGTTCTGTGGATGACGGCCGGGATTTTTGCTCGTCACGGTTGGATGCCAGTAAATAAGAGCCGGCCCCGGTCGGTAAAAATGTAATTGTACACATCCGTGAAAAAATCCGTTATTTTAACGGCAACTGGCCGGGCCAGGTAACCGTAGAATTGAATTAAGCTTATATGAATCTGAAACTCCAGAAATTTGAAGGCCTGAATCCGTTTCAGGAAAATGCCTATCTCGTACATGATAACAAAAAGGCGCATCTGTTTGATCCCGGGTTTCACAATGCAGAAGAATGGGACAGACTGTTGCAGTATCTTGAATCCGTGAAGCTCGATGTGGAAGCGCTGGTAATCACACATGCTCATGTCGATCACATTATGGGACTGCAGCGGGCCATGCAGCTGTTTGAAGTACCGCTTTACATGCACAAGGACAGCTACATCTTTATTGAACAATATCCCCGGCAGGCCATGATGTTTGGCATGAACGCCGAGCCACTGGAGGTCGATCCGGTTTTTATTGATGCATCATGGACACTGCAGATTGGTTCATTCGAGTATGACTCCAGACACACGCCCGGCCATTCTCCGGGTCATCTGTCTTTTTACCATAAGAATGGCGGATGGGTTATTGCCGGTGACGCTCTTTTTGCCGGAAGTATCGGACGAACGGATCTGTTTGGCGGTGATTATGAGCTGCTCGAGGAGAGTATCAAAAAAAAGCTGTACACCCTTCCTGATGATACTGTAGTATGGCCCGGACATGGTCCCAACACAACTATTGGTTACGAAAAGAAGACAAATCCGTTTGTCAAGGGGCTGTGATTAAGCTGCCGGAATACGGGGTGATTTCGTAACCGGATTAAGCAGATTTTCAGATGCCCGGAAGTGTTGATACACAAGAGCAAATGCCTGCAGCTTCCCTTGCCTGCAACACTCATTCCATAAGATTTCTGATGCGTTCCATTTCCTTGCGATAGTATTCGGACCGGTGCGGCCTTGTTTGAACCAGCTTTTCAAAGGTTCTCAGAGCTTCATCGTATTTGTTTTGCTTTTCATATATCCTGGCAAGTGTTTCTGAAGCGATATCACCCACTTTTATTGAGTTTTCACCAAGATCAGGCTGCTCTGCCTCTTCCCGCTTATCGTCCGGTTCCGGCTGCAGAGTGATCTTCTTGTTCTCTGCCTTGTTAAGCTGTTCGATAAGCCGGTCAAGCTGAAGCGTCTGTGGGGAAGTATCCCCGGGTTCAGGAGCATCGGTTGTATCCGAATCGGGAGAAAACGGTTTCCAGGCCTTGAAATGATCCGGGTGGGTCAGAAAATAATGAAGATGTTCAAAAAAAGGACTGCCCGGAGCATAACATTTAGCCTTGAGCGCATAATGAATGGCCTGGTTATTTTGGCCATTGAGATGGTGAAGCCATGAGAGCAGAAAATAACCGACGGCATCCATACCCCGCTTTTTTAAATGATTTTCGAGATTGGAAATACCTTTTTCCGGGTCTATTTCAAACTGTGTAATGTAAGAGCTCAGGCTCTGGGGAATTTCAAAAGGTAGTCCTTGCATGATAGTATCTTAGGTTAATACCCTGAATATAGAAACAGCATGGATCAAAACAAAGATGCTGATATTACCATTCACCCATGGCATCGTTGAACATGCTGTCGGCCAGCCGCAGCATGGCTTCAAATATGGCCTCAATTTCCCCGTCTACGGGGTCTTCACTGGGGTCATATTCATAATTGCCGGTAAAATTCTTTTGCCATTCGGGCTCATCACTGCCAACATATTTATACGTTGCCTGAACCCCGATCTGCACCCGGTTCAAATCTGCACGCTGATCACCGGCGACGCTGAATGGTCTGTTTGAATAGGATGTAATGGTACCCTCAATAATGACATCTGCATTTTCAGGTGAATCGGTAAGCTGCAGACGGCTTTGATTGATAAACCGGTCAATCATGGCATCGTTCAGCTGGTCACTCAGATCACCAATACCACTGCCGGAGCGGTCTGAGAAAAAAGGAATGTATATCGTACGGACATCGGACGGAATGGTTACCCCGGTAAAACTGTAACGAATACATCCCGAAAGCAATCCTCCTGCGAGCAGAACAAGGATCATTACCCTGCCGGTGAATGACATACCCCTGGAAGTATTAAAGCAGTTCATATTGGTCTATTTTCCGGTATAACGTACGTTCACTCATGCCCAGTATTCTGGCCGCTTTCCGGCGGTTTCCGCTGTATTTTTCGAGTGCTCTTTTGATAAGAAATTTCTCAACGTCTTCCAGTGAGGGAAGATCCTCTTTGCCAAACAATGCTGCTGCATGCCGCTGGTCATCGGTCAGTTCCTGCAGGTTTTCTGTTCCGGAAGCATGATTCTCGCCCTCTCTGTTTATGTCATGATCCGCTGGTCCATATTCATCGTAAGGACCTTTATTGTGATTTTGCTCCGGCAAGTCATCGACATCATCAATTTCGGCATCCGAATAGGGAGCAACCCCGACCATTAAATCATTGATATCCTTGGCAGAAGCAGGTTTTTGGGGGTTCTGTGGATTTTCTTCACCCCGGGTGCCGGTATGCGCCGGAAGGTGTTTCGGAAGACCACCTTCCCTGAAAGTATGATAAAAAAGGGTGGCAATCATCCGTTTCATATCGCCCATCTCGTTTTTCATGTCGAGCAGAGCACGGTAGATCAGCTGCAGCTCGCGGCTCTCCGTTGCGGAAGCGGTTTGATGCTGATGCTGCTCATCGTGGTCAAAGAGCATGGGAAGATTATCCGCCGAACCAAGACTTTGTCTGCCTTTCAGATACTTTTTAAGGACATCCTCATTGACAAACTGGGATTTTTCAAGAACAACCAGCTGCTCAGCCACATTTCTGAGTTCCCGGATGTTGCCCGGCCAGCGGTAGGAAAGCAGCAGCTGCCGTGCCTCATCGGACATCCCCCGGAAAACAGAGTCGTACTTTTTGGCAAAATGGGAAACAAAATCACGGAAAATGAGCAGAATGTCGTTGCCGCGTTCCCGTAAAGGCGGGATGCTGATGGTAATGGTATTCAGGCGATAAAAAAGGTCCTGGCGAAAATCACCTGCCTCCACACTCTTCCACATGTCCTTGTTGGAAGCGGCTATGACCCGTGTATTCACCTTCCGGGGTTTACTGGAACCGACCCGGAAGAACTCCCCGGACTCCAGAATGCGAAGCAGCTTTACCTGCACATTTTTGGGCGTGTCTACAATTTCATCGAGAAAGATGGTGCCGCCGTCAGCCTGTTCGAAGTAGCCCATTCTGGATTCATGGGCTCCGGTATAAGCACCTTTTTCGTGTCCGAACAGTTCACTTTCGATAATACCTTCGGGTATGGCACCACAGTTGACGATAACCAGATTTTTTTGATTTCTGGGGCTCAGATCATGAATGACTCTGGCAATGACATCCTTGCCGACACCTGTTTCTCCATACAATAGTACAGTTATCTCTGTAGGTGCTACCTGCAGCACCTTGTCGAGGGCCTGCTTAAGTGCAGGAGACTCTCCTATGATTCCGTATTTTTTCTGAAGCTCTTTTCGATCCACACTATAAATGTAATAATTATTACGGCAATTTTAATGATATCAAATGTCCGTGGAACAGCTGTGCCACGATGACCGGCATGTTTGCATGTAATCCCCGGAAAGCAGGACTTTATTCAGAGTGCCACCGCCGGAAAGGGCGAGGTATCGGATAATAAAACTTTGCTGAGTGCCTTTCCCTTGAGTGTTGCCGAGGTGGCATCAAAAATTTCCACTTCAACATAATCTCCGGCTTTGCACACGCCTTTGTCAAAAATAACCATTTTATTCGTATCTGTCCTGCCCGAGAGCTGATCTTCCGATCTTTTGCTGGTACCTTCAGCCAGAACAATATGGCGCCGGCCTATTTCCTGCTGATTTAACTCTGCGGCAATACCGTGCTGCAGTGAGATGATCTCTGACAGACGCCGTTTTTTAACCTCTTCAGGTACGTCGTCTTCGTATTTCCGGTGTGCCAGAGTACGCTCCCGCTCGGAGTAGGCGAACATGTAGGCCATGTCGTAACGCACCCTCTCTATGATATCCAGTGTTTCTTCATGCTGTTCTTCCGTTTCGCCGCAGAAACCGGCAATGATGTCGGTAGAAAGTGAAACGCCCGGGATCATGGATCTCATTTTGTCGATCAGCTCCAGGTACGCTTCCCGTGTGTACGGACGCTTCATCCGCTCAAGCACGGTATTATTTCCCGACTGCACCGGAATATGGATATAGTTGCAGACGTTGTGCCGCTCACGCATCACATGAAGAAACTCATCAGGGAAATCTTTGGGATGTGAAGTCGAAAACCGGATTCTCATCTCGGGATTAATGAGACTGCAGCGGTACATCAGCTCTGCAAAATCCCGTCCGTTATGGTTGTAGGAATTTACATTCTGGCCGAGAAGTGTGACTTCCTTGTATCCTGCATCGCTGAGCTGCTGAAACTCGTCAATGACGCTTTCAACAGGGCGGCTCCGTTCGCGTCCGCGGGTGAACGGTACGACACAAAATGAACACATGTTGTCGCAGCCGCGCATGACCGAAACAAATGCGGAAACTCCGTTGCCCGTTGTGCGGACCGGCGTTATATCGGCATAGGTTTCTTCCTGCGAGAGGATGACGTTTACAGCTTTTCGTCCGTCTTCAACTTCGGCAAGCAGTTTGGGAATGTCCCTGTAGGCATCCGGACCAACAACAATATCGACAAGCTTTTCCTTCTCCAGAAACTTTTCGCGCAGCCGCTCGGCCATACAGCCAAGTACCCCTATAACCATGTCTCCGTTTCGTTTCTTTTTCAGGGACCGGAAATGATTGAGCCTGTTCCAGACTTTTTGCTCGGCATTGTCGCGGATAGAGCAGGTGTTTATAAATACAACAGACGCATCATCGGGCGTGTCAGTCGGTTTCATGCCGCGGTCAACCATGATGGAGTTGACGATTTCAGAATCGGCAAAATTCATCTGACAGCCGTAGGTTTCTATAAAAAAGTTACGATCTCGCAAAACGGGGTACCTTGTTTCGGGTGATACGGTAAACGTGTGATTGTGATTGCATTTCAGAAAAATGCCGGCCAGTAACATCGTACAAGCCTGTAAAATAATGACTTTGCCGCACTTTTACTACGCAGATCCGGCTCTGTAATTATGAAGGATTACGTCTGATCCTGCCCCGGAAAAAGTGCACCGGCTCTTACGTTCACTATTCGGAGCCCGGCCAGGTATCGGGCCTTTTTCGCCAGTCATTCAAAAACGCAACATCGCTGTGGCGTATTTTATCTTTCTCAAGGGCAACATCAACCAGTGTTGCATAATCGGTAAGTGTATGCATCGGTATGTTATGTTCCTTGATTTTTTCGTTGGAAACGTCGAAGCCATACGTAAATATGGCAAGCAGTGCGTCTACTTTGGCACCGACAAATTCCAGGGTTTCAACAACTGAGAGGGCAGAGGTACCGGTGGAGATGAGATCTTCAATGACAACGGTAGATTCGCCTTTGCGAACCCCGCCTTCAATCTGATTACCCATTCCGTAGGACTTGGCTTTTGCCCTGACGTAAGCCATCGGTTTGTTCAGCCGGTCGGCTACCCAGGCCGTGTGGGGAATTCCGGCGGTTGCGGTTCCGGTAACGACATCAATGTGTGAATAGTTATCGGTAATGATTTCCGATAATTTGCCGGCAATTTTCTTTCTCAGTTCCGGATAAAGAATGGTCAGTCGGTTATCACAGTAAATGGGGGAGTTCCACCCGGAAGACCAGACGAAGGGGTTATCCGGCCTGAGCAAGACAGCGTTTATGTCGAGGAGTTCTCCGGCCAGTTCCCGGGCAAATTTTTTGTCTGAAATCATAGCGCAAATCGGTTCTGCTGTTCGATTCTGTTATTACCGGGCTATGCTGATCCCCTCTCGATATTCAGCAACCTTGAACAGAATTTTTTATAGAACAACAAATATAATAAATAACAGACAAATTTGTGCATACATCCCGGCTACGATATCGTCAAGCAGAACACCCCAGCCGCCTTCGGTGTTTTGAATGGCTCCGATGCCGAGCGGTTTGAGGACGTCAAAAAAACGGAACAGGAAAAAACCAGCGGCAAAAACCAGAACATTGTATTCCCAACTCGTATAGACCGGGATGAAGAGAAATACCATGGCCTGACCGGCAAATTCATCAGATACACATTCGGCGGGATCGGGGCCGAGCTCTTTTTCAATTCCGTTGGCTGCAATAAGTGTTACCGCAGCGAAGAGCACGACAATCAGGAGCGGACCGAAAAGGGGGTGTATGAATTGCGAGGTGAGATAAATCAGCGGCAAGGCAGCAAGGCTTCCCCATGTTCCGGGAATTTTCGGCAAAAAGCCGATATAGAAAACACTTCCCGCTAAAACAGCCCAGTTAGACGTTTTTGGGTTCACTTTTAAATAATCTCCTGTTAATATAAAGGTATTCAATACCGGTATAGACGGTAACAATCATTACAAGATAGAAAAACCAACCCAATATCCCCGTTTCAAATAATGCCGTGGCGGCATCACCGGGCATTCCTCCTGCTTTTGATATGGCACCGGCCAGCAGTACTACATACAGAAATACCATTTGAACCAGCGTTTTAACTTTCGCCGAATACCTTGTCTGCATCGGAAATCCGATGTAATCTGACCAGATCCGCAAAGCCGTTATGACAATATCCCTGAATACAATTACCCCGATAACCCACCACGGGAACTGGCCGGAATCAAGAAACGGAATGCAGATAAAGCCGGCAAACGTCAGAAATTTGTCTGCAAGCGGATCGAGAAAAACCCCTGTATTTGAAGTGACCTCATATCTGCGGGCGTAATAGCCATCCAGATAATCGGTCAGCGCGGCTATGATGAAGACAATAAGCCCGAGCGCCGCCCAAAAAAATGCGTCCTGAAGATACATCAGCACGAAAAGGGGAGCGAGAATGATACGCAGGGCACTTAATATATTCGGTACTCGTTTCACAACGTCAAAGATAAAAAAGTTGCAACACACTGAAACAGAATATTTATGATTCATCCGGCAAGGTTATCAGTATTGTGAAAAGTTACCCATGGATCAATATGTATTCTGAATTTGCCGTTCGTTTGAAACGGGAGAAATCCTATTTTAGATTACGTCAGATTCCGGTCTTTCGCGGATAGTTATACATTTTCCGCTATACACCCCGGATCTGCTAAACGAACGAACCACACTATTTCAGGCCGTCACAATAACAGGCTTGCTTCAGCACCAAAATTTCTATGGCTAATCATTCAGCCGGTATCGTAACTATCGGTAATGAACTGCTCAACGGCGATGTCATCAACACAAACGCTTCCTGGCTGGGTCAGATCCTGCGTGGCATCGGCATTCCCTGTGAAACCGTACTCACGGTTTCAGACGATATGGAGTCTATCCTGAGTGCAGTAAATTATCTGTGGGACAATCATGATCTGGTGATTGTAACCGGCGGCCTGGGGCCGACGAGGGATGATGTTACAAAATCAGCTTTGCTGCATTTTTTTGAGGATCAGCCTGTTAGGGATGAAAACGTGCTTGCGCATGTAACAGAGTACTTCAGAAAAAGGGGGCGACCGGTCAGTGAGGTGAACCGCCAACAGGCAGATATACCATCCAGAGCCCGTATTATGTTTAATGATCTGGGCACTGCTCCCGGATTGCTCATGGAAAAGGATGACCGTATACTGGCGGCAATGCCAGGCGTGCCTTATGAGTTGAAGCACATAACGGAAAAACGTCTGATACCGCTGCTGGAGCAGCGATGGGAGAAAAAAGAACGCAGAATCAGCCAGAAGTACTACCGGACTACCGGGATCGGCGAAAGTGACCTTAGCGAACGGGTCCTGGGAGGGCTTGAAAAAGTTATCCCTGATACGGTTGATATTGCTTTTTTACCCCATCCGTCCGGTGTGGATATTCGCATAACGGAAATAAACGGAAGCAGCCAGGCTGCCTTTTCAGATTTTTGTGAATGGATTCAGCAGAAGGCTTCGCTTTTTATTTTTTCAGATGACTATCATGAAACCCTCGGCCGCAATCTGGTTACACTGCTGGCAGACTCAGGCAAGACACTCTCGTTTGCAGAGAGCTGCAGCGGCGGGTTTTTAGCCAGTTCCTTAACCGATGTGCCCGGCAGCAGCCGGTGCTTCAGGGGCAGCGTTATTGCATATGACAACGAAGTGAAGATAAACACTCTCGGAGTCAGTTCGGATGCCATCGAAGAACATGGCGCGGTGAGTGCACCGGTTGCACTTGAAATGGCCAAATGTGCCGGCAAGCTCATGCGTACCGACTATGCCATCAGTACAACCGGTGTGGCGGGTCCCGGAGGTGGAACAAGGGACAAACCGGTAGGAACCATCTGGATCGGATTCTGGGCCGGAGATGTTGAGCACTTTGCCTGCCGCTTTCATTTTACGACAGAAAGACTGGTGAACAAGGAGCGCAGTTTTGCTGCTGCCATGGATCTTCTGAGAAGGAATATCCGGGGCCTGCCGGGTTATCCGTATCAACCTGAAGTGGTCCGTCCATGATAGCTGTTTTTGTCATATCACTTTTGTCGTTTATGCTGCCGGTGTCAGAATCCGGACAGTATGCTGAAAACGCATTTTTCTGGACGGCACCCGGTGATACCATCCCGCAGGAGCCCGATGAGCCCGAGGCGCCCGAAGAGCCCGCGGATCCTCCGGATCGGGATGGTGTTCCCGCTGATGTGGATCGCGAAGAGCCCATGGATCCAGAAGGAATTCCGGATGAGGCTGATGTGAGAGAGGATCGAAGGGAACGGGACCGCCATGTCTATTATGAACCTGTCCAGCCGCTTGAAATGGAAGCTCCCGGTGCATTTGTCCGGGTAAGCAACGACAGTCTCAGCCGCTGGGAAATGTGGTCTGACCAGGGGGAGTGGCTGAGCAGGCAGCACGGCGTCATCTCTTATCAGCTGGGAGGGCTCGGCCGCAATGACGGCTTTCTGATCCGTGGCCACGAGTCACGTCATCAGCGGGTCTACCGCGACGGCATCCCCCTGAATGAACGCGTTTTCGGATCGGCCAACCGGAAAAGGCTGTCCCACTACAGCAGGCTGGCCACGGTCAATGAGTTCAACGCTCCGACTTACCATCGTACCGAGACCAGCACCAGGCGCTATCACGTATCGCAGCCCCTGACATTGATTAATTACGAACAAACTGCTTATGAATACCGCAGCACAGAAGGGTACCTGACCCAGAATATCACACCATCCACCAATATTTCCATTGCTTACTGGGGCAAAAATGAAAGTGAGGGCTACCGGAACAGCACGATGGGCGGGAGAAACGCTGAGGTGATTCTTTATCATTTTATAAACGACTCATGGCTGGTGGAGGGTGGTTTTATCTACAGCGGCCTGCAGATGGGAGAGCCTCACGGTTACGATATTGTGGATATGTTCACCTTTCCGTTCGACCGGTTTGAGGTCTTCCCGAATGAAACCACGGCCGAGTCATCCATGCGAAATTCCCTTTTCAAAGCAACGGCCTACCGGCGCGGCGATCCGGGTGAAAAAGCCACATCGCGGATATCACTATATCACGACCGCTACCGCCGCTTTCATTACGACAGTGCAGACAGTTCTTACATCCGCAACCATACCACAGGCCTGACTGCCCGGCATATTGAGCACGCAGGGCCGTTCGAACTGCAGGGAGACGTGCGGTCTGAGTGGACGGTAATAGACCGGGACCGTTTTCAGACTATGGACATCGACTCCTGGATCTTTTCGGAGGGTATGGTTATGGCCGGCCTGCCATTGCCGCGGCAATCCCGGCTGCATACATGGGGGCGTGCCGGATGGCGGACAGACGGGCATACGGATTATGAAATTGGCTCGCAGGTTACAATCCGGCTCTCCGGAAATCTCTCAGCAAGAGCTTCCTATTCAAGAGGCGAGCACATGCCTCAGGCAGGACATCTCTACTGGAACCGTGACCCTGTAAGAGGTGACGAGGATATCGGCAATGAAGTCGTCGAGCGCGCTGTCGCCGGCCTTCATCAAGGCAACGGCAGGTGGGATGCCGGTGTCGAGCTGCATGCCTCGCGATTCGAGCGACCCATTCTTGTGGATCAGGACAGTGTATTCACCCAGGCCGGTTCCTACGCCTCTGCAGGGGCAACCACCTGGATATCATTCAATGGTGACCGGATTGAGTTTTCACTGTCAGGAACATATCAGAACTATATTTCGGATGACGACCGGCTGGTAAATCAGCTGCTGGACCGCAGCGGGCACCGGATATGGGGAAGGGCATCGTTTTATTATAAAAATTATGTACTCGACAGTGCTTCCTATATCAAAGGCGGATTTTACCTCCAGGCCTCTCCCAACATCTACAGATCAGCTCAGTACTATCCGTCGATGGATTACTGGGATCCCAACTCCTGGCATCCGGCAGCGGAGGCAACAGAAGCCCAGGCACTGCCAGAATTTGCCCGGCTGGATCTGGATTTGACAGCCAGGGTAAGGTCGGTGATTTTTTTGTTCCGGCTGGAAAATGCGCTGGATAATTGGCTGCTTCCGGGCTATTTTGAGACGGCATACCACCCTATGCCTTCCACGCGTTTTCGATTCGGTATCCGATGGGTTTTGCGAAATTAATTGTAACAGGTGATGTAATCCGCACATGAGTTTTTCATACGTTGTCAAAGAGGGCTTTTCAGGATTTAAACGAACAAAGCTTGCCAGTTTTACATCGGTCACGGCACTGGTTGTGGCAGTATTGCTTGTCGGACTGATGGCCCGGTTCGGATATAATGCGTTTCAGGTCGTTCAGGCTCTCAAGCAGTCTGTCGAGGTGGAAGTTTTTCTTATGGATGTCGACGAGGACAGGACCGGTCGGATTGAAACCGACCTGCTTGCCTATTCCGTTGTTGAAAATGCAGAATACATAAGCAAAGATCAGGCAGAAGAGATTTTTCGTGAAGAGTTTGGCACCGAAGGCGAATCACTTGCCGATTTGAAGTTTCTGCCGGCCTCTTTCAAGCTGCAGCTGGCTCCGGATGCCTCTGCTTCTGATATCCGTTCAATGGTTGATGAAATTGAGCAATTCCAGGGAGTGGACGAGGTAGTGTTCAATCAGCAGCTGCTTGAAACTCTTGAAGACCGGCTCGAGCTTATGGCCATGACCGGAACGGGTATCGGAATTTTTATCTTGCTGACCGCCATAATTTTGGTATTCAACACCATCAGACTCACTATCTACTCCAAACGGAACATCATCCGGACCATGAAGCTGGTTGGTGCTACAAACGGATTTATCCGGAGGCCGTTTCTACTGGAAGGATTTATTCAGGGTGCCATTGCTGCAGTCATTGCGATTGGTCTGCACTGGGCTTTGTTTCAGTATATCATTCCGTATTACGTGCCGCAGTTTGGTGTCCTGGCATGGCCATTCGGTGAATGGTATTACCTCACCGGGGCAATGGCGGTGCTTTCTCTGATGATGGGGCTGTGGGGAAGCCGGTGGGCAACCCGAAAGTTCATCAGCCAGACCTCAATTACCTGATTTCGCAGCGGCTGTTTTTCCGGTTTCGGCAGGTGATGCTGCACTCTCTCTGTTCCGGGGACTTTTTTCCGTGCTCTCCGTGTTTTCGGCACACGTTTCCGGATCAAGACACGTGCCGTAAAAATGGAGGGAATGCCCGTCTATGTCGAAATCATGTATTTTCTCAAGCATGATTTTTATCTCCTGAAGGCGCGGATCACAAAACTCGATCACCTTTCCGCACTTTTTGCATATCATGTGATCATGCTGCCGGTAGGCATAGGCACGCTCATAGATAGACTGATTTTTACCGAACTGGTGACGCTGTACCAGGCCGCATTCCAGCAGCAGGTCAAGCGTGTTATAGACTGTTGCACGCGATACTCGGTAACCGATGTTTTTCATCCGGAAATACATATCGTCCGCATCAAAATGTCCGTCAGCACGATAGATCTCTTCCAGAACCATGAACCGTTCCGGTGTCTGGCGGTGCTTGTTTTCCTTCAGATACGTCCGGAAAATCTGCTTGACTTCATTAATGAGGTCGTCACTGGCGGGGTTAGCCATAATAAGTCGGTGGTATTATTTGGGAGTCCGGTTTTAAATAACGCTAAAAGAGAATATGGTAATATACCTTTTTTCAGGCATTCAGCGTGAACGTTCTGTTTCGATTTTTTGTAGTTACAGCAGCATTGTAGCTGGTATGGTATCAGTTGACAGTAGCCGTCGGAGACCGGTCCAGTTTCATAAAACCGGCTTTAAAACGTGACGCATATTCAGCACAGCTGATTTCAGCAATGCAGCACAATATATCTTCGGTGAGTGCTGTATAAAACCAATAACATATAAACAGCTTTAACCCATTCCTGAATATTTAAAAATCACGCAGGTTCGTATCTATGACAGTAAACAACAGCGTCATCACGGTGATGATCGAAATTCCCAAAGGAAGCCGTAACAAGTATGAATATGACAAGAAAACAGGGCTGATCAGTTTTGACCGGATGCTTTTCTCATCTGTCCACTATCCAAGTGATTACGGTTTTATACCGGATACCCTGGCTCTGGACGGTGATGCCCTGGATGCTCTTGTGCTTGTGACAGAGCCTACATTTCCCGGCTGCATGATCGAGGCCAAACCAATCGGCATGTTTAAAATGTGGGATGAAAAGGGCCCGGATGAAAAAATACTCTGTGTCCCGGTCAAGGACCCGCTCTGGAACCACATTAATTCACTGAGTGAAGCTCCTCCCCACATGCTTCATGAAATCGAGCATTTCTTTCAGGTCTACAAGGATCTTGAAGACAAAAAAACAGGGACCGACGGATGGTATGGCCTGGAAGTTGCTGAAAATATCATTCAGGACTGCAGGGACCGGTTCAAGAAGAGTAAAAAATCAGCCTGACGCAGATAACCTGTGATCTCCCTCTGAGATCACAGTTCACAAACTGGGCACGGAGTCGGAGTGTCTGGTTACTATTTCAAAAAGCGCTTCAACCGTCCGGTCCATTTCTTCCGGTGTATTGTACTTACCAAGACTGAAGCGCAGGGTTGATTTTGCCAGCTCTTCGCTCATTCCAAGAGCAAGCATCACGTGGGAGGGTTTGATGGTTCCCGAAGTGCATGCAGATCCATTGGAACAGCAGATACCTTCAATGTCCAGGTTTAGCAGCAGCATTTCGCCGTCAAGCGGTTTGTAGCCCGAATCGGTTACCGTTACACTCAGGATGTGCGGTATTCCGTTTTCAGGGTCACCGTTGAAACGGACAAGATCACCAAATTTTTCTGAAAGTCCGGAATAAAGGCGTTGGTGCAGATCCCTGATATGTGATATGTGATCACTCATTCCGTCAGCGGCAACTTCAAGAGCTTTTCCCATACCTGCAACTCCGGGCACATTGAGTGTCCCTCCACGGCGCCCGCGTTCCTGTGAACCGCCGTGCATCCAGGCTGACCATGGAGCGCCGCCCCGCACGTAGAGTGCACCGGCACCTTTGGGGCCATGGAATTTATGCGCACTCATCGAAAGCAGATCCACGCCAAGCTCGTCGACATTGACCGGGATTTTACCAACCGCCTGAACGGCATCGCAATGCATCGGCACATCGTGTTCTTTGCAGATGGATGCCAGTTCGGGGACAGGGTTAATGACCCCGGTTTCATTATTAACATGCATCAGGCTGACAAGAGCCGTGTCTTTGCTGATGACTTTCCGAAGTGCTTCCGGTGTAACTTTCCCGGTCTCATCAATGTCGGCAAAAATAATTTCATAGCCCATTTTCCGGGCATGTTCTGCCGGGTATAACACCGCATTGTGTTCGGTTCGGGCTGTGACAATCTGTTTGCCGGTGCGGTTCTCAAGCAATCCGAAAATGGCCGAGTTGTTGCTTTCGGTACCGCCGCTTGTAAATATGATCTCTGAAGACCGGGCACCGATAATTTTTGCAATTTTTTCACGCCATGTTTCAACGGCTACACTTGATTTGCGCCCCATGTGATGAATGGACGATGCGTTCCCGTAATCTGATTTCAGAAACGGCTCCATCGTACCGGCGACATGTTCATCAAGCGGAGAAGTGGCGGCATTATCCAGATATATGGTGTTCATGATTGATTCATGATTTAATAATGATGTGTAATTCTTTTATTTTTGAGTGATTTGTAATATACCTCAGCGGGTTTTTCATAAAGAATACATCATCATAGTATATTATCAAGGTGAAGTAAAATAACGGTTAAATCAAAAGGAATCATTCACAATGACAAAATTATCTCTTAAAGACCTGGACTTGAAAGGAAAGACGGTCGTTATGCGCGTTGATTTCAACGTACCGATTAAAGATGGCGTGATCGGTGACGACAACCGGATCAGACAGGCTCTGCCCAGCATAAATCATGTAATTGAAGCAGGCGGCAAGCTTGTTCTGCTGAGTCATCTCGGACGCCCGAAGGGTGAACGCAAACCCGAATTCAGCCTCAAGCCGGTGGCCGGTCACTTGCAGTCGCTGGTCTCCTGCAATGTGCATTTCGGTGAAGACTGCATCGGTGATCAGGCCCGAAAAGCGGTTGAAGCCGCGAAAGCCGGTGAAATCGTTGTGCTGGAAAATGTCCGGTTCCATCCGGAAGAAACCAAGAATGACCCCGGATTCTCCAAGCAGCTGGCAGAACATGGAGACATTTTTGTCAACGACGCCTTTGGAAGCAGCCATCGTGCGCACAGTTCTGTAGCCGGTATAACGGAGCATCTGCAGCCGGCTGCCGCCGGATACCTGCTGCAAAAGGAGATTGAATATCTTCAGAACAGCGTTGAAAATCCGAAGAGACCGTTTGTTGCCGTACTGGGCGGAGCCAAGGTTTCGGACAAAATCGGAGTGATTGAAAACCTGATCACAAAAGTGAATACCATTATCATCGGCGGCGGAATGACCTATACATTCTACAAGGCTCAGGGCCTGCCGATTGGCAATTCGCTGCTTGAGGAGGACAAGGTTGAGCTTGCAGGTACACTGCTCGAAAAAGCCAAATCCAATAATGTTAACATTATGCTGCCTGTAGACTCTATTGTCGGACGCGAGTTCAAGGAAGACACCGAGACCAAAACGGTAGCTCAGGACGGCATCGAGGATGGCTGGATGGCGATGGATATCGGTCCGAAGTCTGCTGAGCTTTTTGGCGATGAAATCAAGGATGCCAAAACCGTAATCTGGAATGGTCCGATGGGCGTTTTCGAAATGGATGCATTCGCCAAGGGTACCTTTGCCGTTGCAGGAGCTATGAGCACAGCTACTGAAAACGGAGCAATCACGATTATAGGAGGCGGTGACTCCGCATCTGCCATTAAAAAGGCAGGTCTTGAGGACAAAGTTTCCCACGTTTCGACTGGTGGCGGAGCAAGTCTCGAGTATCTGGAAGGCATTGAACTTCCGGGTATTGCCAGTCTCACAGATAAATAGCAGCTGCTGACTGGTGCCTGCAAAGGTTATCTTAACATGTGCCGGAAAAAAACACGCAATTGTGTTGATCCGGCACTTTTTTATCTTAAGCTTTCTCTGAAATCAACTGGAAAACATCCTTCCGGAAAAAAAGAAATACCAATTAAAACACTACTTATTATGGCCAGACAAAGAACATTGGCAATCCTCAAACCCGATTGTGTACGCAAGGGACTCATTGGTGAAGTGTTGCGCAGAATTCAGGACGCCGGCTTCACTGTCAAGGCAATGAAGATGACCCGGCTCACCAAGCAGACGGCGGGTGGTTTTTATGCTGTGCACAAAGAGCGGCCTTTTTTCGATGAACTGACGGATTTTATGAGCAGCGGCCCGTGTGTTCCCGTCGTACTCGAAAAAGAAAACGCCATTGAAGACTTCCGTGCTCTGATCGGAGCCACGAATCCTGCCGAAGCTGCTGAAGGGACGGTCAGAAAAGAGTTTGCAGACAGTGTAGGTGAAAATATTGTTCATGGATCCGATTCCGTTGAAAACGGAAAAATCGAAGCTGCCTACTTTTTTGCTGAAAGCGAACTTGTGGCCAACGAATCCTGATTTTTTTGTGTAACAATGCGGCCGGTTCTTTCTCCTCTTATTGACATGTCAGTTCAGGAGAAGCCGGTCCTGTTATAATTATTTGCTGTTGTTATCTATTATGAAGCGTTTACCCCCTGAGTTTGTTGCCAAGATCTGTCATGACATGAAGTCACCGGTCGGTAATGCCATGATGTATTCCGAGCTGCTTATCGATGATATCGAAAACCTTCAGTCGGAGCACAAGGATGCAGCAGACGATCTGGATCATCTCAAGCATTATTGCAGGAACATCCACCTGTCGTCCTCAAAGCTTATCAATACCATTCAGAGCTGGGGCTTTGCCTATCAGATTGAAGATGGTATTTATGAAGCATCGGAAGACAGGGTGCATGTGAAGAAACTGCTGGAGCAGACCATATCCGGAAATGAGATATTTATCAGAGGAAAGTCTCTGAATGTCAATTTAGAGTATGAAAGTGATGTAAATACCGTCAAAAGAGATGAGGAGCTGATAACGCTTGTTCTGGATAACCTGGTCACTTTGTTCTTAAGCATTGCCGGCAACAAAAAAACGATAGATATCAGGGTCAGTGATGATAACGGCAAGCTGCTGTTTCTTTTCTTTCCCCCGGAAACGGCATTCCGCTCCAATCTCATTGAGGCATTCTCAGGTGAGCAAACCATCAGCAATAACATGGTGCCCGAACAAGGCATTCTGAAACCGGGCGGTTATGCCCTTTTATTCGTAAATACGGCTCTCCGGTTTTTGGGTGCCGATCATGGCGTGGACCAGGAATCCGGAGCAACACCCTCATTCTGGTTTCGCCTGCCTTTGTCGTAATATTTCGTAACTGATAAGGGCGCTGCTTACCGAGGCATTAAGCGATTCCACATCATTGAGCATGGGTATGTGCACAAACATATCGCAATGCTCTTTTGTCTTTTTTCGTATCCCTTTCTCTTCACTGCCGAGCACCACGACCATCGGGATGTTGTAATCCTGATGCCAGTACGGATCTCCGCTCTCCATATCGGTACCAAGTATCCAGAACCCGGCTTTTTTCAACGTTATCAGTGCCTGATTCAGATTGACAACCCGGATTACCGGCATGCGCAGAATAGCCCCGGCGGAAGCTTTTAAAACGCCTCCCGACATGGGGGCCTGCCGGTGCTTGGGCACCATTACCGCATCTATTCCGCAGGCCAGGGCCGTCCGGACCACGGCGCCAAAGTTGTGCGGATCCTCGATTTCATCAAGGGCAAGTATTACGGGATTCAGGCTGATGTCCGATTGCTCAAGCCAGTCTTCCAGCTCGATGTAAGCAGCTTCACTGACAGAAGCAACCACACCCTGATCATTAACAGATCCGACCATATCGGCCAGTTTTTTCCCGGGAACGCGCTGAACCGGCACACGAGACGTGGAGGCCATATTCACAAGATCCTGGATTGCACGTCCCTGGGCATTATTGCGTATGTAAATTTTCGATATGTTGCCGGGCCGGTGTTCAAGCAGTTCATGAACTGCATTCCGTCCGTATACAAATTGCTCGGAATTCATGGATCGTTTTAATTTGCTTGATAGTTATTAAGATAGTTGCTAATGTAAGTTATTGCTGCTTTTAAATGATCGATTCCGGGAACCAGAACTGATGCACGATTAATCAAGATAACGATACCGTTACAGAGCCCCATGATTAAAAGAAGCAAAAAAACAGAAGATATATTCCAGCGCAGAAAGGTCCGGGATGTTTCGTTAACAGACGGAACAGAGCAGCCCGTCCGAAGTCTGAAAGGTGTTAACCCGCTGCATATCGGCGCCTCCGTCCTTATGATGATTACCGGCTTTTTTGCCATTTTTGTCTCCATGACCGAGCAGGTTTTCACTTTCTGGATATCATCCGTGCTCAGCCTGCTGGGAAGTATGAGTGCCATGGTGGGACTCTGGGTGTTTTATGAAACGGTGCGGGACAGAAAAAGCATGGATAATCTCGTAAAAAAGGCTATCATCCGTGTGATTCGCAATCAGAATTAATTTTTTAAACTGCTTGCCGGAATGGCATTTACCGGATATTTGTGATCATGAATTATACGGATGAGGAGCTGACCCGAATCAACACGGTGCTTGATTATCATGTTGGCAAAGATCGTGACGGAAAACCTTTAGCTGACCAGGTTCGCATACTGGAACACCGGAAACGCCGGTTTCTGTTTATCACCGGCATAAACATCCTGGCACTGATTTTTTTTTCATACTGGTTTTTCAGCGACATGACCGAACTGTCCTCATGGGTTTTCTGGGTATTGATAACCGTATTTGTACTCAACCTGGTATCAGTCAATTACCAGAAACGGCAGTTGCAGCAGGCCATCGAGTACCTGAACAGCCGCTGATGCAGCCGTCGGTGCATTTTTGGAAATTGCAAAATACCATTTGATACCGCATGTGAAACCTGCTATTTTTCTGCAACCTTTCACTTAGCCTGCATTTGTCAGATGGAGCCGAAATATATATTTGTAACAGGGGGAGTTACGTCGTCCCTCGGTAAGGGAATCATTTGTTCATCCCTCGGACTGCTTCTCGTTGCCCGGGGTTTTCGTGTAACCATTCAAAAACTTGATCCCTACATCAATGTGGATCCGGGCACGATGAACCCGTATGAACACGGTGAGGTCTATGTTACCGATGACGGAGCAGAAACCGATCTGGACCTGGGTCATTATGAACGATTCCTGGGTGTGCCGACGTCCCAGGACAACAATGTCACTACCGGAAGAATCTACTACGATGTTATTACCAAAGAACGACAGGGCGCTTATCTGGGTCAGACCGTTCAGGTCATTCCGCATATCACCGATGAGATAAAATCGCGGGTCAAGTCAATCGGTGATTCCGGAAATTTTGACATTATAATCGTAGAGATCGGTGGAACGGTAGGTGATATCGAGGGGCTGCCCTATATCGAAGCAATGAGGCAGCTCAGGTACGATGTCGGTAAAGAAAACACGCTCTCCATCCATCTTACGCTTGTCCCGTACCTGAAAGCGGCAGGCGAGCTCAAAACCAAACCGACCCAGCACTCGGTAAAAACCATTTACGAACTGGGATTGCAGCCCGACATCCTTGTTTGTCGTGCCGAAGTACCTATTGATGCCTCCATACGCAGAAAAATTGCCCAGTTTTGCAATGTTGATAATGAAGATGTGATCGCATCGCTGGACGCCCGCTCCATATATGAGGTCCCGCTTCTGATGAAGGATGAAGGATTGGACCATCGCGTCATCAAAAAGCTGCACCTGGACAGTTCCGACCCTGAACTGACCGAATGGAACCGGTTCGTCCAGGCAGTCAGTAAACCGGATTATACCATACGGATTGCCCTTGTGGGGAAATATGTCGATCATCAGGATGCTTATCTCTCCATTGTCGAAGCATTCAAGCACTCCGGAGCGGTAAACAACTGCGAAATTGATATCCAGTGGATATCCTCCGACTATCTGGATTCCGGAAATGTAAACACCCTGCTGGAAGGAGTGTCGGGCATACTGGTGGCTCCGGGTTTCGGTGCCCGCGGTATTGATGGAAAGCTTGTTGCTGTAACATATGCACGTGAAAACCGGATACCCTTCATGGGTATCTGCCTGGGAATGCAGTGTGCCGTGATCGAATATGCACGCAATGTGTGTGGATGGGATCAGGCCAACAGTACCGAATTCGACCCGGAAACCCCCTATCCCATTGTGGATCTGATGCTTGAACAGAAAAGCATCGATGAAAAAGGGGGGACCATGCGTCTGGGTGCCTATGACTGTTCATTGAAACAGGACTCCTTTTCCGGCAGCGCCTACGGGAAGCCGGTCATCAGCGAACGGCACAGACATCGTTATGAAATTAATAACAGATACCGCGAAGAGCTTGAGGCCAACGGTCTGATTGTGACAGGAGTCAATCCGGATAAAGACCTCGTTGAGATTGTTGAGGTAAAAGATCATCCGTGGTTTGTGGGAGTTCAGTTTCATCCGGAACTGAAAAGCACGGTCAAACAACCGCACCCGCTGTTTGTGGATTTCCTGAAAGCATCTGTTGAATACGCACGCTCCAACGGTCAACTGGACGAATTTACTGCGGTAATGAATTCTCACAATTCCTGAAATGCCGGTGGATGATGATATTCGGAATAGGGTGCGGGTCAGAGTAAATGGTCTTGTGGTCAGGGATCAGGCCCTGCTGATGGTAAACCTGCACTCGCCGGTAACGAATGAACTGATCTGGATGCCGCCGGGCGGCGGTCTTGGCTTTGGAGAAACATTGCACGGCGCACTTGTCCGGGAAATAAAAGAAGAGACAGGTGTTACTGTGGAAGCCGGACCTCTTTGGTATCTGCAAGAAGTTCATGCAACCGGCATCCATGCTGTTGAGTTTTACTTTTTTTGCCATTACAAAGCCGGTGAACCGGTTGCAGGCGTAGATCCGGAGTACAGCAAAGAGCAGCAGATTATCAGGGGTGCTGACTTTATCCCCTTTGACCGGCTCGGCCGCAGTGACATATTTCCCGAATACCTTCGAAACGGATTTGCTGAAGACCTGTCCGATCCTGAAAGACAAAAAGAATTGCCCGGGTTCATTTGACAGTTTTATCTTAATGCCCGGCCCAGCCGCAGCTGGAAGTCATTGTATTCCGGATTCCAATGCATTTTTTTGAATTTATATCCGTGCCTGAGTCCCAAAACAACCATCCCCGGATATATTGCCGGGAACGTGTCGTAATGAAGTTCCGTGAAACCCATAGCCGCAGCTTCACGCATCATTTCAAAAAGCAGTTTCGTGGCCACTCCCTGTCTGCGGTACAAGGGCGAGGTAGCCCCTTTAGCCGAATAAAAAATCCTGGGGCTTTGAGCATATCCGATTTTGAAACCGGCCAGCTCTCCCTGGCAGTGGGCAGTCAAAAAAATCAGCGGGTCATGATCCAGCCGGTTGATCAGGCGCTTCTCCCTGAAGACAAGGTTGTTGAGTTTTCTGACTTCCTTTATGAACAGAAAGCCGTCCCGGCTTATGGTGATTTCGTCAGCTACTTTTTTCCTCATGAATTTTGACCACTGCAGGCACGGAAGTATCTTTTACATCTTAATAAATGATTGCAGATGAGTTTTTGTTCTTTTTTTACCTTCTGCTAACCCATAATACATAATTTTTCTTTATTTCATGAATATCCGGATTCAGCAGATAAATGTTGTGGTCGGTGACATCAAAAGCAATGCAGACGCTGTACTCAGAGCTCTTGAAAAAGCCGAAGCTGACAGTGTGGACCTTCTTGTTCTGCCGGAGCTTGTTGTTTGCGGGTATCCGCCGATGGATCTGCTCGAAAGAAGATCATTTCTGAATGCCGTATTTTCCCAGAATGACCGGATCATCGAAAGTACCGGAAGCACAGGCCTGCTTTTTGGAACTGTTACCCCGAATGAATCCGGACACGGGAGGCCAATATACAACACAGCCATACTTGCACATCAGGGAGAAACTGCCGGCCGCGTTCACAAAACCCTGCTTCCGACCTATGATGTGTTTGATGAGTTCCGGTATTTTGAACCCGGAAACAATATCCACGTCACCGAATGGGCCGGTTTTAAATGGGGTATCACTATTTGTGAAGATATCTGGAACAATCAGAATGAGTATAACTATCATACTTACAAATGTGACCCTGCTGTCGAACTAAGGGAGAAAGGGGCACAGGTGCTCATTAACATCGCCGCATCCCCCTTCACCAAAAGAAAACCCGAGATGCGGGAAGATATGCTGGCACGGCATGCCCGCAGGCTGAACATTCCGGTCATTTATGCGAATCAGGTTGGAGCAAATACCGAAATTGTTTTTGACGGCATCAGTTCTGTATTCAGTGCTGAAGGCAATTTGATAACCAGACTGGCGACATTTGAGGAAGACCATGGTGATTTCACTTGGTCAGGGTCACCTGATATCAGTTATACCGGCTCCTCCGTTGCACCGATTCCCGGCACGGAAGAGCGATTGTTTCATGCGCTTGTGCTTGGTCTCAAAGACTATGTCGTCAAAAGCGGAATGCCGGACCGGGTGGTAATGGGACTGAGTGGTGGCATTGATTCTGCCCTGGCTGCCGTCATTGCAACCCGGGCTCTGGGAAAAGAAAATGTGATGGGCGTGACCATGCCCTCGGAGTTTTCATCATCAGGCAGTGTGACAGACTCTGAAGTACTCGCTTCCAACCTCGGGATACCCTTCTACGAATTGCCAATTGCCGATATATATCAGGCGTTTATCAGCACACTTCAACCCGTTTTCGGCGACAGCGAATTCGGAGTTGCAGAAGAGAACCTCCAGAGCCGGGCGCGCGGGGCGCTGCTGATGGGAATATCAAACAAATTAGGAAACATGCTGCTCAATACCGGTAACAAATCTGAACTTGCTGTAGGGTACTGTACCCTTTACGGTGACATGGCAGGTGGTCTTTCCATCCTTTCTGATATCTATAAAACCGAAGTTTATGCGATTTCCCGCTGGCTGAACGACCAGTTTTTCGGCCGTGAGATCATTCCGGAAAACACAATATCCAAACCTCCCAGTGCGGAGCTGCGGCCCGATCAGAAAGACACCGACTCGCTCCCTCCGTATGATATTCTGGACGGCATCCTCAAGGCCTATATTGAAGATCAGATGCCGGCAGAACACATAGTACAAAAAGGTTACCATGAAGAAACCGTGCGGGATGTCATCCGAAAGGTGGATGGCAACGAATACAAGCGCAGACAGGCTGCACCGGGTATCCGGGTGAGTTCAAAAGCTTTTGGCTCAGGCCGCAGACTGCCGATTGCGCAGCGATGGACCGAGTTAGGATAGCCGGCAGTATTTCTTTCGTTTTTCAGTCTTTAGCCGTACTTTTATAGTTTGAACAGGACTGCAACTTTATACATCTGTAGCCCGCATCATATCACCCCATTCCCAAGGGAACAGGCCTGAAAAATGAACCTGAAACAACTACTGATATTCTGTTTGCTCGTACCATTTGCTGTGCAGGCAGCAGCTCAGGACCGTATTGAACAGAATGAACAATTAATCAAAATTGAGGACTGGCAAGAGGGAATTGAATACCGGAAAGTAGAGCCCAGGGTGCTTCAGGTAAACAGGTCAAGGCTGCTGCAATTCCCCGAATTTGACAGGTCTGACTATTTTCGTGAGCAGGAACAGGAAACAGCAGAGTCAAGTCCGCCTTCCTTGTCCAAAGAGGTGCTTCAGCGGCTCGCCCATATTTACCGCGTTCATTTGCTATCAATGGAGGCTCAGATTAATGATGACCCGGCAGCCGCCGAAGAGTATATCACAGACGGTTTGATGGGACTGCAGAATCTGATGGATGATCATCCCGAAGTACGGGACAGCCGCCAGTTCGCCGAGTTGTACCGCACCGTCATGACCGAGTATCAGGAGTTTTACGGGATATCCGAATCCATAATCAATGTTGAAGGTGAGATTTTTGAAGTGCATGAAGACCTGATGCGGATGGAAGAGGAAGACTGGTTTGATACACATGCGTTTATTTTGCCTGAAAATCTTGAAATGGGAAAGACTCAGGTGCCTCTGATCCGCAATGAACAGGTTAATAACCACATCGCCTATCTGACTGTGCGCAGGCCCGAAATCATGGAGCGGTGGCTGGAGCGGTCGGCCAGGTATTTCCCGATGATGAGGGAGATATTTCGTGAAGAAGGGGTGCCTGAAGAACTGGTTCACCTTGCTATGATCGAAAGCGGGTTGGTTCCAACAGCACGGTCACATGCCAGAGCTGTGGGAATGTGGCAGTTTATCTATGCAACAGGCTCGGTATACGGACTTGAAGTCAACTGGTGGATTGACGAAAGACGTGATCCGGTCAAGGCAACCCGCGCTGCTGCCAGGCACCTGCGCGACCTTCATCAGTACTGGGACGGCGACTGGCATCTTGCGCTGGCAAATTATAATGTAAGCACGCGGCGAATGCTCAGCTCTGTCCGGCGCGCAGGCGGCGTCCGGAATTACTGGGAGATATATCCCTACCTGCCGCGTGAAACAAGAGGTTATGTGCCCGGATTCATCGCCGCCACCCTTATCGCAATGAATCCCGAGGATTTCGGTTTTGAATCCGCCTATGATGCAGACCCCTATGAATACGATGTTGCTGAAGTAAATGGCTCAGTTGATCTTGGACTGCTGGCAGAATGTGCCGGCATCTCCACTCAGGAACTAAGAAACATGAATCCGGAGCTGCTGCGATGGGCTACACCTCCCGGCGATGAACCGTATCCTCTGAAGATTCCGAAAGGAAGCAAAGAACGGTTCATGGAAGCCTATAAGGAGATCCCGGAAGATAAGCGTATGAATGATCTGGCAATTCATACGGTCAAAAGGGGTGAAACACTTGGGGTCATTGCAAACAGGTACGGCACCACCGTTCGTGCATTGTATCAGGCAAATGAAGGGTTGTCCAGCGTGATTCATCCCGGACAGGATATTGTCATTCCCGTGCCCGGAGGAAGTGATGTTGCCATACGGTCCGAAGAACCGTCCCGGGCGCAAACGGCAAGAACTGCTGCCAGTTCAGCCGCCAGTCAGCAGGCCTCTGCGTCCAACAGGCCTGCCAATTCAGAAGCTGTTACCTATGTTGTGAAATCCGGAGATACCGTCGGACACATAGCGGAATGGTTTGATACCCAGGCGTGGCGTATTCGTTCATGGAACAACATCAGCAATTTAATACGGCCCGGCCAAAGACTGACCATATATGTCCCGTCCAACCTGCAGCAGCAATATGCGAAGCTGAATGACATGAGCCGGGCGGAGCGTGACAGCTTTTCTGCCTCAGATGCCGCAACCCAGGTAGCCGACGGTTCTGACGGGGAATACCGGACCTACACTGTCCGGCCCAATGACAACCTCTCGAATATTGCAAGAAGCTTCAATACGACTGTGCAGGAAATTCAAAATCTGAACAATCTCTCTTCAACACGAATTTACTCCGGACAGACGTTACGAATTCCGAATTGACATTTTTCTGAAACCGGCCTTCTGTCACCCATGAAAACCAACATTTTTTCCTATCCCAGGTATCTCCTGATAACACTCCTTTTGTTGCTGCTTGTCGGTGCAGGCTTTGTTCACCGGTCTGATCCCTATTTTCAGATCCATAAAAACTTTACCATCTTCAGTGAAGTTTACGAACAGCTGTCAAGTAACTACATCCATGAAGTTGATCCTGAAAAGCTTATCAGGCGGGGGATTCACTCCATGCTCAAGGAGCTGGATCCCTACACTGTTTTAATTGATGAGTCAGGCAGCAGACAGATGGATATTGTGACTACCGGGCAGTATGCCGGTGTCGGGCTGGAGGTAGGAGCCCGTGGCGGCGAGCTGGTTGTTATTGCTCCCATTGAAGGATACTCAGCTGAGCGCAAAGGAATTCGGGCCGGTGATGTTATTCTGAATGTAAATGATACCGATGTACAGGGCCTGAGCACCGATGACCTGCAGAGTCTTCTGAGGGGGGACCCCGGTTCCACGGTAAATATGACCATCAGGCGATACGGAATTGATGAGCCCATCGACTTCGAGCTGACCCGTGAGACAATCGAGGTTAAAAATGTGAGTTATTTCACAACTCTGGATTCTGATTCTCGAATAGGATACATCCTGCTCAGGCGTTTTGCCCAAAATGCTGCCGAAGAAGTCAGAGAGGCCATTCTGGATATGCAGGAAGAGGGTTCCCTTGACGGGCTGGTCCTGGATGTGCGGAATAACCCCGGCGGCTTGCTTGACGAGGCTGTAAAAATCATTGACAAGTTTGTTCCTGCCGGCGAGCGGGTTGTCTGGACAGAAGGGCGGCTCTCCCGGGCAAACCAGGAGTACAAAACAAGAGAACAGCCGGTTTTCCCCGATAAGCCGCTGGTTGTGCTTCAAAACGGTGGAAGCGCCAGTGCCTCCGAGATTGTTAGCGGAGCGCTGCAGGATCTTGACAGAGCTGTGGTCATCGGCGAGCGCAGCTTTGGAAAAGGTCTGGTACAGATAGTCCAGCCGCTTTCCTATAATATGTCGCTGAAAATGACCACCTCAAAATATTATGTGCCGAGCGGCCGGTCCATACAGTCGACACCCTACCTTTCAGAAGAAGAAGCTGCGGAAATGGATGAAGTCCCCGACTCGCTTCGGACCGAATTCAAGACCAGGGGTGGCAGAACGGTCTATGAAGGAATCGGCATTGAGCCCGATATCAAAGCTGAAAAACGGCAGCAAAGCATGCTCGAAATCGCGCTGCTTCAAAACAGCCACTATTTCTTCTTTGCCAATGAGTATACATCAGATAAAGATATCAAGGGCGATGAAATCGATTCAGCGGAAGCTTATGATGCGTTTTTGGCTTACCTTGAGAATCAGGATTTTGAGTATGCGACTCGTACGGAGCGGAAGTTCAATGAATTTACGGAAACACTGGACGAATCGCTCAAGCAGGAGTCGGAGGACCGTATTAAAGCCATGCAGGAGCTCATAGACCTTGAAAAACAGAAACAAAAAGAACGGTATTCCGAATACATCAGGAAAGAACTGATGCTTGAACTTATTTCACGTTTCGATGGAGCCGGCGGACGCATGAAAAAACAGCTGGAATCGGATAAGGCAGTGTTGAAGAGTATCGAAATACTTGAAGACAATGCGGCCTGGTTGTCCATCCTTGAACCCTGACACCTGTTATTATTTTGCTTAAAGCAGATCTTCACATTCATACCACGGCATCCGACGGTAAACTATCACCAGCGCAGGTTGTTGCACATGCACTGACAACGGACCTTGATGTAATTGCGATCACGGACCATGACACCATTGACGGGGTGGCCGAGGCAAAGCTGGCTTCGGAGGGAACCCCCCTGCAGGTTGTCAATGCTGCCGAAGTAAGCACCATTTATCAGAACAGGGAGTGTCATCTTCTGGCGTATTCATTTGAGGATGCCGGTGTCATGACCGGACTTTTCCGGGGGCAGAAAGACAAAAGAATTGAACGGGCGCAAAGTATCATCCATAACCTCAACAAGCTTGGTTTTGATATTTCTTATGATGAAGTCCTCGGGGAAGCGGGAAATGCATCAATCGGACGTCCGCACATCGCCCGGGTGATGATTAAAAAGGGATTTGCAGCCGACATTCAGGAAGTGTTTTTCCGGTACCTTGGGAACAGCTCAAGTGCCTATCATCAAATTGACTATCCGGATATTTCCGAAGCCATAGATCTGGTCCATCAGGCAGGAGGCTATGCAATACTCGCCCATCCCGCTGACAACTACACTTTCATAGATATAAAAAAGTTCAGGGAGTATGGACTGGACGGCATTGAGTGTTTTCATTCATCGCATAACTCCTGGCATCAGCGCCGTTTTACCGATTACTGTGAAAATTTCGATCTGTTAATTACCGGAGGATCAGATTTTCATGGAAGTGTGCAGGATTTTCACCATTTTGGTACGATTCACACCAAACTGGAACCCGATTCACCATTATTGAAGACAAGGGCAGCTGAACCACAGAAAAATTCCAAAACTTATTCAGAAACATTATGCAAGTGAACAAGATTGAAGGGACGTTTAACGTTACAGATGCCAAAATCGGAATCATCGTATCCCGATGGAACAGTTTTATCACCGAACGGCTGCTGGAAGGAGCGGTAGATACTTTGAAGCGGCACGGGGTTGATGAAACACACATAGATGCCGTATATTGTCCGGGATCGTTTGAAATTCCCTTAATTACGTCAAAATTGGCCGAAACCGGCAAATACAATGCTCTGATCTGTCTGGGTGTTGTTATCCGCGGATCGACACCGCATTTTGATTTTGTTGCCGGAACGGCCAGCAGGGGAATTTCGGATGTGATGCTGAAGTATCAGATTCCTGTGGGTTTCGGTGTTCTGACTACCGACACCATTGAGCAGGCAATCGAAAGGGCCGGCACAAAAGCAGGAAACAAAGGTGGAGAAGCGGCAATGACAGTACTGGAGATGATTTCTCTTTACGGTGAAATCGACTCATTGTGAATTCTGGATGACATTGAAAAACGGTAAACTTAACTGAATACATTTTTGAAAGAAGAAGGTATTTCAACCGATAACTCCCGAACCGAAGACCAGCAGAAACAGCTGCAGCTTCAGAAAAGCGGGAAAATTCCCCGGCATATTGCCGTTATCATGGACGGAAACGGCAGATGGGCAAGGAACCGGGGAAGTGTTAGGATAATGGGCCACAAAGCCGGAGTGGATTCCGTGCGCGATATAACAGAGGCATGTGCAGAAATCGGGGTCAAGCATCTGACCCTGTATGCCTTTTCCACCGAAAACTGGGGACGCCCGAAAGGTGAAATCAGTGCCCTGATGAAACTGCTCGTCCAGTCCCTCAGAAGTGAAACCCGTAAACTGGATGAAAACGATATCCGGCTTTCCACTATCGGGGAACTTGACCGCCTGCCTCCAACCTGCAGGCAGGAGCTCGAATACGCAAAGGAGCTTACATCCGGCAACCAGAGAATGGAACTTTGCCTTGCCTTGAGCTACTCCGGGCGGTGGGATCTGAATCAGGCAATGAACAGCATCGCGCAAAAAGTCAAAAACGGAGATTTGGGACCGGAAGATATTACCCAGGATGCCATCTCACGGCATCTGGCAACATCCCGCATGCCAGACCCCGATCTTATTGTGAGAACAAGCGGTGAATTGCGTCTGAGTAATTTTCTGCTTTGGCAGGCGGCCTACTCCGAACTGTATGTTACCGATACCTTCTGGCCTGACTTCCGCAGGGATGAACTGTACAAAGCCATTGATTCATTCCAGCAACGGGAACGGAGATTCGGGAAAATTCCGGTAACGCCCGAACTCGAAGAGTCGACGATCTGACCTTTAAACTTTTTAGTATAAACCGGAATAAACCCGGAAATAAAATTTGAATTACCCCCGTTTTAAAATCGTGTTTAAAATTTTGAGAAACATATTATCTGTCGCAATTCCGGCCCTTCTGGGATTGGCTTTTCTGACGGCCACACAGCTCAATGCTCAGTCCCCTGATGCTGAAGAATCAGGCTTTCGGCCTGTCAATCCGCTTGAAGACCAACCCCGAATGTATGAAATACTGGAAATTAATGCTTCAGGCAGCAGGTTTTACAGCGAAGCCTTTATTATTTCCACATCAAACCTGAATGTTGGTACAAATATCCGTATCCCCGGCGAAGAGATCCCGGAGGCCATAAAACGCCTTCATAATACAGGACTCTTCTCTGATGTTAAAATCTACAAAGAAGAGGTGGAACGTGAGGGTATAGTGCTTGAAATTGAGGTGACGGAACAACCCAGGCTGGAAAGTTATACCATCGAAGGTGTACGGCGTTCCCACAGGCGCGACTTGCAGGATAAAATCAATCTTGCCACCGGTTTTGCCGTTACCGAGTCAAGAAAATCCCAGGCCAAAAACACCATACACCGTTACTACAACGAGCGCGGTTACAGAAACACCAAAGTTGATATTCATGTGTCTGAGGTAGATACCGTACGGAACCGGGTTTCCCTGGAGTTTGATGTGGATCGCGGTGACAGAATACAGATCCGTGAGATCAAGTTTGATGGTAATGAATCGTTTTCTGATCGGCGGCTGCGCAGAAACCTCGGAGATGTCAAACGAGACAGGTGGTGGCGAATTTTTACACGCCAGACATTCAGCGAACAGGAGTTTGAAGAAGGTCAGGAAGAGCTTCTCGGTTTTTACCGCGAAAACGGATTTCTTGATGCACGTGTACGAGAGGATTCGGTCTATGTATTTGAACGCAGCCGCGGCCGGGAGGCCATAGGTGTTTACCTGAATATTGAAGAAGGCCCGCAATACCATCTCAGAAATATTGAGTGGGAAGGAAATACCGTGTATGAAGATGAAGCCCTTACCGAGGCTCTGGACATGCAGACCGGTGATGTATTCAATGAAAAGAAGTTTCAGGAAAACCTGACAATGAATCGCCACGAAACCGATGTTACCAGTATGTACAACAACATCGGTTATCTGTTCTTTCAGGTTCAGCCCGATCTTGAACGGGTTGAGGGAGATTCCATCGATGCCAGAATGTTTATCGTCGAGGATGACATCGCAACGGTGCGAATGGTAGAGTTTTCCGGTAACACCAAAACACATGACGACGTCGTTCGCCGGACATTGCGCAACATGCCGGGTTCGCGTTACAGCAGATCTGCTATCATGCGCTCCATCAGGGAGCTTGCCCAGCTTGGATACTTCAATCCCGAAGCCATTCAGCCCGATCTCGATGTAGATTATGAGGAGAAGAAAGTCGATATCACCTACATGCTCGATGAATCGCAAAGTACCGATAATTTTGAGTTTTCAGGCGGTTATGGCGGACGGCAGTTCGGCCTGATCCTTGCAGCAAAAGTCAATTTCAACAACTTTTCCGCTCAGAATCTGTTTAATTCCGAAGCATGGCGTCCGTTGCCAAGCGGAGACGGTCAGCGATTGTCCCTGGGTGTACAGGTGACCGGTCAGGGTTATCAGAATTTCAGCTTTGCCTTTCAGGAACCCTGGTTCCTTGGGCGACCCAACTCATTTGGCGTCAACATGTCCTATAGTCTGTTCTCCGGATCAGGCGGCGGTTTTTTCAGGACCGGAAGTACCCGCCAGGAAATGTTCTCCGGATCGATTTCTTATGGAAGAAGACTGACCTTCCCGGATGATTATTTCAGACATATCACCCGGTTGAGATACCAGTATTTCGATGTTGAAGGCTATCAGAGTTTGCTTGGCGGACAGGCCAGTATCATTTCGGTCGAACAGGAACTCCAGAGAAACTCACTGGACAACCCGATTTCTCCGAATTCAGGGTCGAAGTTTTCCATTCGTGCTGAAGTAGCACCACCCATCCCCGGATTTTCCCAGTATTTCAAGACCGAGCTTGATTACCAGTATCACATCCCGATTGTAGGAAATCTGGTGTCTTCTTTCGGTGCAGAATACGGTTACATGAGCTGGTTCAGTTCGTCAAACCGGAGTCAGTTCCAGCGTTACTATCTGGGTGGTACCGAGTTGCAGCAACAGCAGGTATTCACGCGGGATAACATTGATATGAGAGGATATCCCGGGGGATTTGACGGATCTATTTCACCCTACCAGGATGGTGAAGAGGTAGGTGGTACCGTTTACGGTAAGTACTTTACAGAACTTCGGTATCCGTTGATAAGCAGCGAGCAGGTGCAGTTGATTCCCTATTTATTTGCCGAAGCTGGTAACGCCTATCTTGGATACAAGCAATTTGATCCGTTTGACGTGAAACGGGCGGCCGGCTTTGGTGCCCGCATATTTATGCCGATTCTCGGACTTATTGACCTGAGTTACGGTTACCGTTTTGACGGACTGGAAGCACCTGGTGTCGATGCCGGCGAATGGCAGTTTCTTTTCAACATTGGCGCACCATTCTGATGATGAGACTGATCTTAACTTCCGTTTTACTGACAGCAGGGCTGATGTTTATTACAGCTGTTCCTTCCCACGCCCAGCAGAAGATCGCCTACATTGACTCCGATTTCGTAATGGAAGAGATACCGGAATATGAAGGTATAAAACAACGCCTGGAGACCATCGCCGAAAACTGGAAAGAAGAAATTGATGAGATGCAGGTTGAAATTGAGCGGCTCAGACAGGAGTTTGAAGCGCGTGAAATTCTTTTTACTCCCGACGTCAGGCGGCAGCGGCAGCAGGAGATCGACAATAAAGTAAGGGACAGGGAACAGTACATTGAACGTCGTTTTGGTCCGGAAGGAGATTATTTCAGGCAGCAGGAAGAGTTGCTCGAACCTTTGCAGCAACGGATTCTTGAAGCTGTCGTAAAAGTTGCCGAGCGGGATGGGTATGATCATGTATTTGACAGAGCTGGTGACTATCTGTTTTTATTTTCAAGAGACCGGTGGGATATCAGCAGGGATGTGCTCGAAGAGATGGGTATATTCGTTGATGATGAAGATTCTCTTTAAAAATGTATAACTGCACAATTATCGGTTGACGTTATCCGTATTAGATAATGATGTTTTGGTATAGCACCGGCAAAAGTATTATCTTACCAAACTTTTAACTACTTCGTAACTAACATAATATCATGAGGCAACTGGCATCAATAACAATACTTATTCTGGCTCTGTCAGTATCTGCAATTGCCCAGCCGAGGGTAGGATATATGAACCCCCAGGCAGTATTGGACAATCTCCCCGAAAAGGAGGCGATTGAGCGGCAACTGAATCGTTTTCTGGACAGCAGGGAAGCAGAATTTGAAGAAAAGTCCATCGAATTTCAAAACAATCTCGCCCGTTTTCAGCAGGAAGCTCCGGAGTTGTCTGAAGAAGAGACTGAGCAGCGACAGCAGGAACTTCAGCAGCAGGATCAGGAACTGGAGCAGTTTCAGATGAGAGTTCAGCAAGAGCTGGAACAACGTCAGGATGAGCTTCTTGGCCCGGTTTTGCGGGAAATGAACAACATTATTGAATCCATAGCACAAGACATGAATCTTGACTATGTACTCAATCAGGAAACAGGTCAGGGTGAAATGCTCTTGCTCTATATCTCGGAAGACGGAAAAGAAGACCTTGATCTGACAGATAAGGTATTATCACGTATGACAAATTAACCACAATGCAGGAATCTCAGACAATGAAAAAAGCTTGGATTATATTCGGATTTATCTTTATTGCGGGTCTTCTTTCCCCAATGGAAAAAGCCCACGCACAGCAAAATGAATTGCGTATCGGTTATGTTGATCCGCAGCATATCATGAGAAGCATGCCTGAAATGGCAGCAATTGAGCGGCGACTCCAGAATTTTGTCGAAAGAAAGCGACAGGAATTTGCAGAGAAAGAAGCTACTTTCCGGCAGGAAGTGGAAGAGTATCAGCAAAAAATGGCAGTTATTTCCGACGAAGCCAAGCGTCAGGAGGAAGAGCGACTCGCGGAACTCAATCTCGAACTTCAGGAGTTTCAGCAAAACTTCCAGCAGGAAGTACAGGAGCGTCAGTTTGAACTGCTTGAACCGTTGCTCGACAAAATTCAGGACGCCATCGAATCAGTGGCTGATGAGCGAGGATTTACCTTTGTGCTGAATACTATGACCAACAACGGTGACTTTATCATTCTCTATGCATCAGATGAAGCACAAAGAGATTATGATATCACTGACGAGGTTATGCAGCGCCTCGATTTGATGTAATCCCGGAAATACCGACAGAGCAGGGCCCCGATGACCGGTGCCTTGCCCTGCATGCACTAAATAAATCAGGAAAAGGTGACGGCATCCCATCAGATTTCTGAATCTGATAATCTGATCTTCGAAAAACAGCTTTCCGAAGAGGGGTTCTCAAGAATCATGGGACTGGATGAAGTTGGAAGAGGATGCCTGGCAGGACCAGTGGTGGCATCCGGTGTAATCCTTGATCCTGAAAAACCGGTAGAAGGTGTCACTGACAGCAAACTGTTAAAATCATCAAGCAGGGAGAAGCTGGCCGGCACAATTAAAAAGAAAGCCCTGTGCTGGACTATTGCCTGGTGCGAAAACACTGAAATCGATAAGCTGAACATTCTCAAAGCATCGCTGCAGGCAATGGTAAGATGTGTTGAGAAAACCAACCCCGTGCCTGACTATCTTCTGGTGGATGGAAATAAAGGACTTGAGACACTGATGATACCCTCCATGACACTGGTTTCCGGAGACCGGCTGAGTGCCAGCATTGCAGCTGCTTCCATACTGGCCAAAGTTTATCGGGACAACATCATGAAAACATATCACCGGGAATATCCGGAATTTGGGTGGGACAAGAACGTCGGATATCCAACCGCAGTTCATTACGATGCCCTTGGAAAATTTGGCTATACGCCGTATCACAGAAGATCGTTTCGTCTGAAAACAGATAAGGCTTACACCAAAAGACCGTGATGAATGCGGGAATGGCTGAACAATTTCCTACGAAAGAATACTGAATTGTCTTCGGTTCATGTAAAAATTGAGAGAGATAGCCAGCATTACAGAATATGACAGAAATGCAGAGCCTCCGTAACTGATGAACGGCAGGGGGAGTCCAATGACAGGGAATAATCCCATTGCACTCCCCAGGTTGATTACCAGATGAACAAAAAATGTTGCTGTAATTCCGACCACTACAAGCTGAGCAAACGGGTGCTTGTGCTCACCCGCAATATTCAGCAGCCGCAGCAAAAGTACTGAAAATATCAGCAAGACAAGTCCGGCCCCGACAAATCCGAACTCCTCGGCAATAACGGGGAAAATGAAATCCGTCCACTGTTCCGGCAGAAAGCGTAATTGGGTCTGTGTCCCCTCAAGAAAGCCTTTTCCCCAGAGCCCGCCGGAACCGATAGCGGTTTTGGCCTGCATTACATTCCATCCGGCTCCCTGCGGATCCAGGGCAGGATTGATAAAGGCTTCAATACGAGCCTGTTGATGAGGTCTGAGGATTTGATACAGCGCAACCTGAACACCTGCTACGACAAGCGAACCCGTAACAATAGCTGAGGTGGTAAGCCACAAGCGTTTTTGTATAAAGAATATGGCTGTGGAAAGAATCAGTGTGGCGACAACACCAAGCATCCAGTTAATTACAGAGAAGTAGGCAATGATAGCCGGTGATATCAGGAAAAGAGAAATACCGTGAGGCAGACCGGACCAGAAGAGCATTACCGGTATAATTGCAAGTAAAACGAGCGCAGTTCCGGTGTCATTCTGAAATATGATAATGACACTGGGAATAAGCATCATCACGACAGCGACAAAGGCAGATCCAATATGCTCGGCTGAAATATCACGTCTGCTGGTGAGATAGTTCGATACCGCCAGTATGGTTGCAAGCTTCAGCATCTCACTTATCTGAAAACGCATGCTGCCGATAACCAGCCACCGGCGGGCGCCGCCGGCTTCCGTACCCCATATGACCGTCGCAATAGCCAGCAGAATACATACTATATAAAGAATATAGGATATCTGCTGGAACGTCCGCGGGTCAGCAAACTGAATCATAACCAGAATCAAAATGGATACACCTATCCAGATAATCTGGTTGAGAAAATTGTTCTGTATATAATCAGGGAGGAATTGCGACACAGGACCCAGTGTGGCACTGTAAATAGCAATAAGCCCGGCTGTGAAAAGAAATATCCAGCAAAAGACAAGCAACCAGTCAAATTCTTTGTACCAGGCCATTACAGTACGTCCTCTTGCTCTTCAGCTTTACGCGGGGTGAATGTTTTCACATAGTCATAAACCCACGGGCGTCTGATCTGTCCGTGAAAATACTTTTCCATGAGCAGGCCGGCAATAGGTGCCGCTGAAATGGAGCCGAATCCGGCATTTTCGACCAGCACGGCAATGGCAATTTCAGGGTTGTCATAAGGAGCATAGGCAACAAACCAGCCATGATTTTTTCCGTGCGGGTTTTGAGCAGTTCCCGTTTTTCCGGCAACTTCCACATCGGCAATATCAGCATAAAATCGTCCTGAGCCGTTTTTTACGGCAAGGCGCATTCCTTCCTGAACAACCTGGAGGTCCTCATCCTTTACCCAGTCAATTTTTTCATTATCCGGCTCAACTACAGATGCCGACCCGTCCGGATAGGAAATACGATCAACAATATGAGGCCGGACACTGTAACCGCCATTGGCAATTCGAGAGGTCATCAGAGCCATTTGCAGCGGAGAACTTGAAAAGGTACCCTGTCCCACACCCACACTCAGAAGATCCCCGATTCCCCATTCTCTGGGCCCGCCGAAATAGGTGTTATAATAGGCGCTGTCAGGCAGAATTCCACGGCGTTCGTTTGGCAGGTCAATATGTGTGACATCACCTAAGCCGAAAGATCTGGTATGATTGTGCCATTCATTCAGGCCCTTCTCACGCATGGTCTGGTGCATCAGAGAAAAGAAATAGGTGTTGCATGAATTCTGGATAGCCTGTACAAGATTCTGTCTTCCGTGCTCTTTGAGGCACTTGTAGTGCCTGCCATGAGTGTATCCTCCCCGGCAGTTAATCTCTGTATCCTTGTCAACTACACCAAAATCCAGGCCTATCAGTCCCATGAGAGGTTTCACGGTGGATCCTGGTGGTTGCATCGTGGAAATGGCTCTGTTGAAGAGCGGACGCGTGGTGTCGGACTGAAGTGAGATCCAGTAATCCATATCAATTCTTCCGGAAAGACGCTCAACATCAAAAGATGGTGAACTTGCAAGTGCATGTATGGCTCCGCTGTTTGGATCCATGACAACCAGTCCGCCGATTTTGCCCTCCATCAGATCTTCAGCAAGCAGTTGCAGTTCGGAATCGATATGGGTGAAAATATCGGCTCCTTTGATGGGGCTCTGACTCATGGTTTCTTCTTCATAGGGACCAAGGGCCTGTCCAAGTGCATTTACCTGGATATATCTTGTACCCAGATTTCCGCGCAGCTCATGTTCGTAGACAAATTCAAGTCCGCTCCTTCCGGCTTTATCACCAAGATGATACCGGTTTGAGCTCCGGTACTCCTGCTGTGTCACTTCACTAAGATAGCCAAAGATATGAGAAGCTTTAACATCGGTAGGATAGTGACGCTTGGATTCAACGTGGTGGCCGATTCCGGGCAGCTTCCACAAGTTCTCCTGTATTTGTGTAAAGGAGTGGAAACTGACATCGGTAAATATCCTTGACGGGCGATGCCATGAGTAACTTCTGGCAGTATTGATTCTGTCTTCAACCACTGCAGGAGGCACCTCAAGATATTCAGCCAGCAAGGGAATGGCATCTCTGTCAAAATTGGCAGGTGTAACCGTGATGGTATATATGGGCTGATTGTCAATCAACAAACGTCCGGTTCTGTCGTAAACAAGTCCTCTGGCAGGGCTTACAGCTTCCTGACGCAGACTGTTCGCCAGACTCAGAGGTCCATATTTGTCATGCTCGATGATTTGCAGCTGGAACAATCTTCCCGCAAAAATGAGAAGTATGGTTATGATAGTCACCTGCAATACCCGTATGGATACGGCTGTGTGTGACTGTTTCTTGTTAAGAAGCATGATGATTATTCAGTTATCACGCAAGAGATGGATAATAGTACCAATTACGGCCGTCAGCAGACTGCTTCCGAATAAAACCTCGAAAAAAACCGCTTCTGCCTGGTAAATCTGAGTGAAGAAAGCGGCTATAAGGAATAACAGATTATGAACTAATGATATTACAAGCAAGAGCAGAAATACCTGTGAAAGGAATAATTTTGTCTCTTCAATCCGTGGGATGAAGTTGTAGACGAACATGGTGGTCAGTGTTTTCGAGAGCAGATGAAGCCCCCAGAAATCCAGGAAAAAGTCTGTCAGAAAGCCTGTGAAAGCAGCAAACAGGATGGCTGTAGTGCGCTCCTGCGTGGCTATTACCCAAATCAGAATTATTAGAACAAAGTCGGGCTCGACTGCACCGTAGCTTAGATGGGAGAAGATTAAAACCTGTAACAGAACAGCTGCAAGTCCAATGAGTCCGAATTTTAACAGATTAGATTTCATTGGAACAATCCTTCGTATTGCAGCAGAAGCTCGTCCACTTCCGGTTCAGGGATGTATCTTACTACGAAAGCTTCAGCAGTTTGATGCAGGGAGACAAAGGGTTTGATATAGATTTGCTGGGTATCTCTGCCTTCCTCAGGCTCTGTACGGATTACTTCGCCGATGGGAATGTGCGGAGGAAACTGATTACTGAAACCCGAAGTTTCAACAACAGCACCTTCAGAAACCCGGATAGTCTGAGGGACGTAGTTCATTACCAGTTCATCGGAGCCTTCACCACTCCAGGATACAATACCGTAAGCCCGGCTGCCCTGAATGTGTGAGCTCACACGAAACATCGCATTGTGAAACGGCATGATCTGGGCGTGGCCCGGGGTGGTAAGTATGACCTGTCCGATCAGACCCTGGGCATTGATCAGAGCCATGCCCGTTTCAACTCCGTCCCGTTCCCCTCTGTCAATGGTAAAGGAGTTATTGATTCCGGTAAGATTTTTGGCAACAATTTTTGCCGGAATCAGGTCATGCTGCAGGGTGTCACGGAGTTCAAGAAGATCGCGCAGTGCACGGTTTTCCTCTTTTACGGATCGCAGACGGGCTATTTCATCCTGTAAAATGATGTTTTGCTTGCCAAGCTGTTCGTTTGTTTGCAATGCTGTGCGGTATATTCGCACCTGCGAAAGGGGCTGCTCAAGGTAGCTGATGGCAAGCACAGAGGCTTTGCGGACAGACTGCAGTCCTCCGTCATGACGGAAAACCATCATGAAAAAAGCGATAAGAACAAAGACCAGCGTAATAATATGATCCTTGACATCTTCCGTCTTTCGCAGCGAAAATCGCATTCAATTGGAAATAAATCAGGTTAAAATCGCTCTGTAATATTCCAGGTCCTCAAGAACCTTCCCGGTGCCCCGAACAACAGCCGTTAACGGATCTTCGGCAATATGAACCGGCAGATCAGTTGTTTCCGTAATCAATTTGTCCAGGTTTTTCAGCAAAGCTCCACCGCCTGTGAGAAAAATTCCGCGGTCCAGAATATCGGCTGACAGTTCCGGCGGAGTTTGCTCCAGGGATTTTGTCACAGATTCTACAATAGTATTAACGGATTCGGATATGGCTTCACGTATGTCTTTCGAAGTTACAATGCGTGTTCTGGGTACGCCGTTTACGAGATCCCTTCCTTTTACAGAAAGCTCGAGCTCTTCATCAAGCGGGGTTGCCGAGCCGAGTATGTGTTTGACCTGCTCCGCAGTTCTTTCACCTATCAGAAGATTGTGGTTCCTGCGGAAGTAGTTTATGATGTCTTCGTTGAGCTCATCTCCGCCAAGCCGTACCGACTGTGAATAAACTATTCCGGACAGTGCAATTACTGCAATTTCTGTCGTACCGCCTCCGATATCCACGATCATGTTGCCGACCGGCTCATGAACGTCAAGGCCGATGCCGATGGCTGCCGCCATGGGTTCATCAACAAGGTAGACCTCTTTTGCCCCGGCATGTTCAGCACTGTCGCGAACAGCACGCTTTTCCACTTCTGTAATGCCGCTGGGTACACATACGACCATTTTCCGGGTTGAAGAGTACCATCTGACCTTCACCTTTTTGATCATGCCGCGAATCATGTGCTCGGCAACCTCGAAGTCAGCGATAACACCATCTCTGAGCGGTCTTACGGTTCTGATCTTCTGGTGCGTTTTTTCGTGCATCAAACGTGCTTCATGTCCGATAGCAACCGCCTGATTCTCAGTGTTAAGTGCAACGATAGAAGGTTCGTTCAGCACTATTCCGTGGTTTCTGGAGTGTATCAGTGTATTGGCTGTCCCGAGGTCAATGGCGATATCGGTATAAAGCCAGTCAAACAGCCCGCCTTTGGAATTATTGCGGGTTGTTTCGGCTTGTTTACTGGTTGCTTCAGACTGCGGCATATGTAATAATATTATCAGGTTGGTTAAGATAATCGGTAATCTCCAAATTTACGACAATCAATGGCATTTTGCGAACTATTTAGGCAAATTCGCAAATTTTTGTTTTAGTGCCTGAAGTGTCGCAAACCGGTAAAGATCATGCTTATGCCCAGATCATCTGCCTTCTGTATGACTTCGTCATCACGTATGCTGCCGCCAGGCTGTATTATTGCCCTGGATCCTGATTCTGCAGCTACCTCAACTCCGTCAGCAAACGGGAAAAAAGCATCAGAAGCAAGAACGGATTTGTTGAGAGAATGGCCGAATTCACGCGCTTTCTGCACTGCAAGCCGGGACGCATCTATACGGTTGGGCTGTCCGGTCCCAATGCCGATGGTTCTTTGTCCGGATGCATATACGATCGCATTGGATTTGACGTGTTTGACTACCTTCCATGCGAATTCAAGCGATTTTTGCTGGTTTGAGTCAGGTTCCAGCTGAGTGACAGTTTCTCTGGTTTCCGTGCCGAACCCGAAGTCGGCTTCCTGCCAAAGGTAACCTCCTGTAATGGTCCGGATATGCGGACGACTGCCGTCCGGCCATTTTTTTATCCGTACAAGTCTGCGGTTGGATTTTTCTGTCAGCAGCTCAAGGGCGTCTTCATCAAAATCGGGAGCAATAATAATTTCGCTGAATATCCGGTCCACAGCTTTGGCTGTATCCGGATCAACTTTCCTGTTGAACAGAATGACACCACCGAAAGGGGATACCGTATCGGTTGCGAATGCCTGCTCCCAGGCCTCCGCGGAACTGCCGGCAAGAGCAACGCCGCAGGGTATGTTATGTTTGAAAATCGCACATAAAGATTCCTCAGGGGATATCTCGTCAGGATGAAAATCGGCACCGAGCTGAAGCGCCGAGTCAATATCAAGGTAGTTGTTGTAGCTCAGCTTTTTACCATGAAAACATTCAATGAATTCACCGGGATTGCCGAAAACTCCCGCAGACTGATGCGGATTTTCCCCATAACGAAGTGTTTGATGGGATGGTGCGCTGATAGTCAGATGTCCGGGCACCCTGGATATCTTTTCATCGCCCGGTTCGCTGAAATGTGCATTTGCTGTTTTTGCCAGCTTCTCGGTGATATGGAGATCATAGTGTGATGTGAGCCGGAAAGCCTCTGAGGCAAGCCGGATTCGCTGCGCTGCTCCTATGCTTCCGTTCTTTGATTTCAACTCCGCTGTAACAGATGGATAATTGCGGGGGTTGGTGACCACACATGCATTTTCGAAATTTTTTGCTGCAGCTCTGATCATGGCCGGACCGCCGATGTCAATATTTTCGACCGCGTGCCCCGTATCGTCGGGTTTTTGTGTTATGGCATCCTGAAACGGATAAAGATTTACCACAACCAGCTCAAATGGCTCTATCCCTAGATCCGCCAGGGTATCGGCGTGATCTTTTTTTCCGGGACGCGCCAGTAGACCTCCGTGGATATGGGGATGAAGCGTTTTAACCCTGCCGTCAAGACACTCAGGAAAATTTGTAACCTCTGATACGTCCGTTATTTTCAGGCCGTTCTCCCTCAAAATTTCTGCGGTTCCCCCCGTGGATATGATCTCAATGCCCAGCTCATGAAGTGTACGGGCAAACTCTGCAATTCCACTCTTATCGAAAACCGATATTAATGCCCTTTTAACTTTGATGTCGGCCAGCTGATTAAGAAAGGTATCCATAAACGAAATATTTAAAGGTTAAACTGTCGCTGAAATATGATTGATGGTTATTTTGATGAATTACCGGAAAGTAGATCTTTGATCACCTCAGGATACAGCTGATGCTCCAGTTTTTGAATTTTATTCGCCAGAGTCTCCGGAGTATCATCAGGACTGACGGTAATTTGTTTCTGCGCAATGATTGGGCCTTCATCATATTCGGTTGTAACATAATGAACTGTACAACCGGAAACCGGTTCGTTGTTTTCGATTACTGCCTGATGCACTTTCATGCCATACCAGCCTTTACCTCCATATTTCGGAAGCAGGGAAGGATGGATATTGATGATTTTACCGTGATACTGTTCGATTACAGAATCAGGAATCTTTTTGAGATATCCGGCCAGAGCAATCAGGTCGGGCTTTTCCGATCTGAGAACCTCATTCAGTCTTGCAGCAAATGTCTGTTCAGAATCGAAATCTGTATGTGATATGAGGCAGGTGCGTATGCCTTGTTTTTTTGCGTATGAAAGGGCACCGGCTTCAGGATTGTTGCAGATAAGGCAGGTTACAGAGGCAGGAATCCGGTTGTCCAGTGCAGCCTGGTGTATTTTTTTGAAGTTGGTGCCCGACCCGGACGCGAAAACAGTTATTTTTTTTGTACTCAAATATCAAACAGGGATTCTTGGCTGGATATTTTTACATCTGAGCCAAAAGATAGCGATAATTCAACACCCAGTGGAAACGGAATTTTGTTGTCAATGTGGCCGTAGGGAACATGCCGTATGACCGGGATATTCAAACCTTCAAAAGTACGGTCAAACACTTTGTCAAGTGAGGGGTTGTCAGGAAATGTTTCCTGTTCGGGTTCTGCAAAATCGCCGAGTATGACGGCAGAAGCACGGTCAAACCAGCCGGCCAGTCTTGCCTGCCAGAGATAACCTTCTACTTTATGTCTTGACTCACCAACATCTTCAAGGATTGGTATGGATTGCTTCAGGTCCGGGAAATAGGGTGACCCTGCCAGTTTTGTTGCGACGGATAATGTGGCAGGAAGGGATATGCCCGAGATGGTACCATTTTTCCGGTTTGACGGCACCTGCAGGCTGTAATCAATTTTGCCGGTTTTTATGAATGTCCAGAATGAATCTTCAAATACGGGATTAACCGGAACAGAATTAAAATCGGTAGCGGGCATTCCGGTGGAAAGTGAGGGGAGACCGGTTTTTGCATAAATTCCCCATTGAAGGGCTGTAATATCGCTGTAACCGACCATCAGTTTTCTTGCATTGCGAATAGCATCATAATCAAGCAGTGGCAGCATTGCCGCACTTCCAAAGCCTCCGCGCGCAAAGAAAATCGCATTAACGGTTTTATCCTGTATCAGGTCCATAAGTTCGGAAGCGCGTCGCGATGCACTTCCGGCAAGGTAATTGTCCCGGCTATAGCAGCTATCAGTTGCATGTACTTTGTAGCCCAGATTTTCAAGATAGCGAATACCATTCTCCAGCTTGTCTTCTTCAACCGGGGATGAGGGCGCCATCACTCCGATGGTACCGTTATCGGGCAGTGGGTGCAATGTCATGTAGAAATACGGTTAATTATTAGTGAGTCTGAAAACGTGATAATTTTCAAGACTCCAGCTGATCTGTTTAGCTGTGATTACAATTACGGCAGTGAGCGGAACAGCTATCAGCATGCCGAATATTCCGGCCAGTTCTGCACCTGTCATCACAACAAAAAGAACAACAAGAGGATGCAGATTGGCAGACCTGGAAAAAAGAAGAGGTTGTACGATAATATTATCTATGACCTGGGTGATAGCAATGGCAATTATGACAAAAATAACGAGTGAGAAATCACCGGTCTCTAGTATCGAAACAATTATGGAAAGAACATAACCAATGATCGGACCGAAGTAAGGGATAATGTTAGCAACACCGGCAGCTATTCCGACAGAAAGAGCGTTGTTCAATCCAACAAAACTCAGCGTAATTGTGGCGGTAGTGGCAATAATGATGCTTTGCAAACCGACACTTTTGAAGTATGTTACCAGCCGTTTTTCAATTTTCTCTATTCCGGTAAGTACAGTCTCAAAATATTTGTTCGGCACCAGCTGGAGAATGTTTCTTCGAAGCCGCGCACCATCTTTCAGTATGAAGAAGGTGGCAAAAGGAACAACCAGAAAGGCCCAGAAAATATCAGCGAAGATACCAAGTATGTTGTTGAGAGTAGCAGCAAAGTCTTCTGTTTGGAAAAGTGCATCAACAGCATTGGGCACATTGTCAATTAATATGCCTTCCTGAAGAAACGGCAGGTGTTCAAGAATCTGCTCTTCAATTTGAGCAGTGACAGCAATAACGGCATCGATATTCAGCTGCTGGCTCAATATGATGAGCTGGTTGGCGATGGCCGGCAGAATGGTGCTGGAAAACCAAACCAGCAAAAGTATCAGCGATGAAATAACAATACTTATGGCCAGGGTCCGGTTCATACCCACTGCCTGCATTCTGTTTACAAAAGGATCAAGAATGTAGGTTATAACAAGAGCAATCAGTGCATACAGAACAAGAGTGAAAAACCTGTAGAGGATAAGCAGAAAAAGCAGAACAGCTGCCAGGCCGATAATCAGTCGAATAAAGGTTTCGGCATTAAGTTTCTTCATTTTCCAACTGTCTTAAAATATCATCGGATTTTTCAAATACGATGTCAGGCGGAAATCCTCTGCGTATCAAAAAATCCACCAGCTTCTTTTTTCTTTTCAGTTTGTCATCAGTGCGCATCAACTTCGTTCGAATGCCTGATGCTGCTTTCAAAAGTGTTTTGCTTGATTGTTCATTGCTGAACAATCCTCGCAGCGACGCATCAATATACTGTTTTTTTACTCCTTTTTTGGACAAAGCTGCCCTGATTTTTGCCGGGCCCCACTTGCCGGACTCTGCTTTTTCTCTTGCAAACTTTTCTGTGAATGTGCAATCGTCCAGATAAGACATGCTGACAAAATAAGAAATTGCCTCGTCCGCCTCAGAACCTGTGTAACCTCTGGCCATGCTTTTATTCCGAATTTCTCCGGTGCTGTGGTCTCTGACAGCGAGCCAGCGGAATATTTGATGCCTGAGCTTGTAGAAGCGGTCTTTTTCCCGGAGCCTGAGATACAGGTCGGGGGTGATCAAGCTCTCCGACTGAATTGAGAAATCATGCAGCACATCCTGATAAAACCCATCCAGATATTCACCATTTACAAACACTGAGACTCTGTCACTGTTGTTTTTTTGCCTCGTAATGTTTGTACAGCGTCCCGGCAGGATATCCGGTATGTTTTCCATGGATCAATCGGTATCAATAAAAAGTAATCTGATGTAGAGGTTTATACTCAGATGTCGTAACAGATGCATAGAGCCTGATATAACTGATTACTTACCAGACGCCGAAGAGCCGGATTTAGCAGCAGACTTGTCAGAAGACGAGGTTTCTTTACTTTCTTTTGGCTTATTTGGGTCCTCACCATTGTCGGGGTACTGCTCCGGCATCAGTTTATGGCGAACGATCTGCTCAATTTTATCGCAGAGTGCCTCATCTTCCCGGAGAAACTGAATGGCTGAGTCGGTACCCTGCCCGATAGGCTCTCCGTCATACCGGTACCAGCTTCCTCTCTTTTGTACAATGTCAAACTGCACGGCAAGATCCAGCAATTCTGCAATCCGCGATATGCCCTGGCCGTACATAATATTGAATTCACAGGTTTTGAAAGGAGGGGCAACCTTGTTTTTGACCACTTTCACTTTGGTCCTGTTACCTATAACGTCCTCGCCTCTTTTGATGGCTCCGATTCTCCGGATATCAATACGCACGGAAGAGTAGAATTTCAGCGCTTTTCCACCCGTAGTAGTTTCCGGGTTTCCGAACATGACTCCTATCTTTTCACGCAGCTGATTGATGAAAATAACTGCCGTGTGTGTTCTGTTGACCACGCCGGTGAGTTTACGCAAGGCCTGCGACATGAGTCTTGCCTGCAACCCGACCTGTGAATCACCCATTTCACCGTCAAGTTCAGCTCTCGGGACCAGAGCCGCCACGGAATCAATGACAACAACATCCAGGGCAGCAGACCGGATGAGCGTTTCTGCAATTTCCAAAGCCTGCTCACCATTGTCAGGTTGAGATATCAGGAGTTCGTCTATTTTTATTCCCAGGGCTTTGCCGTATTTCGGGTCAAATGCATGTTCGGCATCAATCATGGCAGCATGCCCGCCTTTACGCTGTGCTTCGGCAATTACATGCAGGGCGAGTGTGGTTTTTCCACTGGATTCAGGACCGTATATTTCGGTTACTCTGCCACGTGGAATACCGCCTACCCCAAGGACGTGATCCACTGACAGGGATCCGGTGGAGATTGATGGAATGTTGACAACCGGCTGATCACCCAAACGCATAATGGTACCCTTGCCGTGTTGTTTTTCAATCTGGCCAACTGCCAGGTCAAGCGCCTTTAATCTTTCATTATCAGCCATGGTAACGAGACTCCGTTAGGTATATGTGTAAAATATGTTTGAATATAAGTTGTTTGCAATCCAAAAACAAAAACGAATGACATCATTTTAGTAATTGGATAACCAACACTGCAAAAACTTACAATCCGTTTTGTCACATATCAAAAAAAAGTAACAGCCCTTTTGTTCTTTTTATCCCCATTACGTTTTTTTTTCATAACATAGCTCAAACAGGCATATTTGCACGAGGACTCAAAAGCTGTTCGCTTACATGTAATACCCATGACAGATCTTGAGTTCTGACACACAGACATATGATTAAGACTGTTTTGGTATTTCACTTCGTGACCTTCGGTTCACCTGACATTATGAATCGAAAATTTTAAACATATAAAAAAATCATCCCTGTTATTGATATTTCAAAAAAACGAACCGGCAGAGCTTATGAGTTTTGATTATCATAGGCAGCATTGAAATCGTTGTTTGGATTTCAGAGTCACATTCAGAATTCCGAAACCTGCAGTATTATGATCGATACACACTCCCACATCTATCTGCCGCAATTCCGGGACGACCTGAAGGATGTACTGGACCGTGCTTCCGAAAGCGGAGTCAAATCCATTCTCATGCCGGCCATAGATTTTGATTCTCTGGCCCGGATGGATGAACTTTCCCATCCGCGTATTGAATTCCGGAAAATGGCGGGCATCCATCCCTGCGATGTGGGGAAGAGCCTGTCGGGCAAACTGGCCGGTCAGGACGGATTTGAGGATAAGCTGCACAAGTTAGCCGCATCACCGGATATCATTGCCGTTGGAGAGACCGGGCTCGACTATTACTGGTCTGACGAACATGTGTCAGCTCAGAGGCGGAGTTTCCGCCAGCACTGCAGTGTTGCAAAGGCGCTTAATAAACCGGTAGTAATCCACAACAGAAACAGTACGGCCGACATGCTTGATATTATCGAGGATGAACAGGACGGCAGACTGTACGGGGTCTGGCACTGTTTTAACGGCACACCCGAAGAGGGGCGCCGGGCACTTGATTCAGGACTTTATCTCGGAATCGGCGGAGTGATAACCTTCAAAAACGCGGGAGTTGACAGAGTGGTTGCTGATCTGCCGCTCGATAAACTTCTGCTCGAAACCGACGCACCCTATCTTGCACCTGTGCCGAAGCGGGGCAAGAGAAACGAACCATCTTATATGCGTTACACTGCCCGGAAACTGGCCGGGGTCAAAAATGCCGGATTTGACGACATCGACCGGATTACAACAAATAATGCCCAAACCCTCTTCCGGTTGGATGAAGCCGGCTGATACCGGCTGACCCCGGATAGAAAAGGAATTCATTTAAACCGGACTTTCCGCAAGCCGGTGACCCCGTCATGAGAGCACCTTATCCGCTTGTTACCGGAAAGTTGATATAATCGTCACAGATCCGGGCCAGGCTTCTCCTCAGGTGACTGGACACCAGGATGGTTCCGCCGTTTTCCTTGAACTCTTCCAGTATTTCGATGGAGGCCTTTTTGCTTCCCTCGTCAAGGGCACGAAACGGTTCATCCAGAAGGATAATCTCCGGCTCCGTAATCAGACTGCAGGCGAGCATGGTTTTTTGAAGCATTCCGCTGGAATACGTCCCGATCAGGTTGTGTCTGCGCTCATCAAATTTCAATCTGGCGAACAGGTTATCTATACTTTTTTGTGATGAGTTGTCGTCCCACTTTTTTCTGGCGCGCAATGTCCATTCAAGCAGTTCAGATGCACTCAGGTAAACCGGCAGGTCGGTGGCATCGGTAACAATACCAATATGCTTCAGAAATTCATGAGGAGCATCATAAATGGATCTGCCTTTGAATGTAATATTGCCTTCGGTCGGGAATGCGGTAACCGAAACCAGTCGCAGAAAGGTGGTTTTACCCGATCCGTTGGCTCCGATCAGTCCGGTTGCTTTCCCCTTTGAAAACTGATGGTTCAGTCCCGATATCACCATGGGACCGGTACCATAGCGTTTGGACAGATTGTTGACGGTCAGAAAGTCACTCATACATAACGTTTTTTAAAGGCATATTCATTGATGCGGGTAAGTACTACGGCCGACAGGAGGGACACGAAAACATCCAGAATGATCCATATCCCGACGGCGGTCCAGGTCACTGCACCGGAGAACAGTGCAGCGGCTGCGGTTGTCAGCAGCAGCACAAACGTCCAGCGCAGCTGAAGGAAAAATCTTGCGGCAATCCAGTCGTGCGGAGGCATCATCCACCAGTGAAACAGAGGCGGGGACATCGCTTTTTGTGATGCCGGCCAGGCCAGCATGTTTTTAGACAAAATCCAGAATATCAGCCAGCCTGAGTGCCAGCTTTCCGGAACTCCAAGGTAAATCAGCAGAAAGTAGGTGAAGCTCAGAAGGGCGATGATTCTGCCCATGGGACGCTTTCGGTCCAGCTGTATGATCTGGCTCCAGACAGCCGGACGCCAGCGGCCCGGAACCCAGTAAACAGCATCATAACCGGCAGGTTCCCGGGACTCTTTGGTGCCGGTTGACGGATTGGTAAACAGTTCATCGTAAAAGGCGTCACTTTGATAGTAGAGCCGGTCGTATCTTTTTGCTTCTCTGCCAAGCCGAAAACCGGAATACGCCGCAAGCGCGGCAAAGGGCACTACCGCCAGTTGTGCCTGAGGTATGGAAGCTGAGACAACAACCGACATCATCCCGAAAAAGGTAACCAGTATCGTGCTTATGAATGTCGGATACATGCCTGCGGCGACGGGTGTGCTTTTTCCCACTTTTTCCATGGAGTCAAAAACCTGTTTGCCGATTTTCCCTTCATTCCAGCGCTGGGATGTTTCGCCGATGGTGGCAAAGCAGTAGAGAGCATAAAGCATGACAGCGCTGAGGGCAACAATCCCCATCCCCAGCAGGCGGGTTTTTTCATGGAATGATCCTGTTGGCTGCGAGGAGTCGCCGAAAGCGATGATGAAGACAGCGGCAATCGAAAAAAACCACAAAGCCTTGACTTTCGTCACGTGATGCAGCAAGAGGTGACGGGGAGAGAGATTAAGCTGCTGGATCAGCGTTTTATCTCCGTCCGGAAAGAGCAGATGGGGAGTGATAAAGGCCATGGCTCCGGCAAAAGCCATGCATAAATAGCGAAACAGAACGATCCGCTCGTCAATATTTAAATCATGTCCCAGCCAGAACAGTGCCAGCAGCAAGACTATGCCCGGAGCTACAGCTGTAATTCGTCTGCCGGGGGATGTATGTCGTTTAGGGATGATGCGGTCTGTCACGTGTTTTTCCAATATTTTTCAGGAGTGTTCAGCATTCCGGGAGGGTGTGCGCGATATCAGCTCATATGCGGTCATTAGTTCGATGCACGTAAAAACCCCAGCTTTTCAAGCGCTGGGTACCGGTCGGCGAGCTGATCCGGAAGGGCGATACGGTTGAATTCATTTCTGAGCGGAGTATGTTGCCGGATGTCATGGAATAATGACCTTTTTTTGTCATCAGCCAGACCGATCAGGTCTCGCAGCGCCGAGTCATATATGCCTGCAGGGTGTACGGTACGTATAACCTGCTCAAGAGATACATCAGGATCATCGTACTTGATAAACCGGATATCAGGTTCCGGCCGGACCGGATTTTCAATCCCGAAAAACGAGTGCAAATCGTCGCAAACCTTTATTGTCGCATTGCGCTTGGCTTCCAGTGAATATCCGGCGATGTGAGGTGTTGCCAGCAGGGCGTTTTGCGCAGCCTGGTCATTAAAAAACGGCTCCTGCTCCCAGACATCTAATATATAGTTTGCAATATGGTCTTCGTGTACGGCCTTCAGCAGGGAGGACTCGTCCACAACGCCGCCCCGCGATGCATTAATCACCAGTTTTTTCGGATATGCCCGGATCTTGCCGGAATCGTACCAGTGCTGCGTAGCATGCCGGCCGGTTTTATTCAGCGGGACATGGAAACTGATGATATCCGTATCAAGAACGTCATCAAGCGAGGCGGAGCGAAAGGTACGGGTTCGCTCCTCAAGCGGGGGGTCGTACAAAACGCAGTCGAAACCCAGCGCATCGAGAATTTGTGCAGTTGCCGATCCGGTGAAACCGGCACCTACAATACCGGCCCTGAGGTGCCGTCGCTCGTCTTCCGGGACAAGTTGGCTGATCAGGACGCTAACTGCCACATACTCAGCCACGCTGCGGGCATTGGATCCCTTGGCATCCGTAAACCGGATGTTGTTTTCCTGCAGCCACTCCTCATCAAGATGATCTCGCCCGGCGGATGCAGTAGCGACGAATCTGAGCCGGTGATATGATGGCACCGTCCGGCTGTTTACGGGCGTGACCGTCCGGACGATCAGGGCATCAGCCTGACGGATCTGTTCATCCGACCATCCGGAAACAGGATCATAAGTCTCGAGTTTGACGGATGGGTGCAGGTGCTGCTTGAGCTGATAATGATATTGATCGGCCAGAACACGGATCACCATGCAGAATTGCGTATTTCAGAATGAGTGGTGGTGACGGCGCCGTGATTTGGGAGGCCCCAGTATTTCTTTCAGCAGTATACCATCGCGCAGCCGCTCCGGATCTTTCAATATTTTCTTGACCTTTTTTGTGCCCTGTGAGTCCAGGGCAGTCACTTCGGTAACTTCATCCAGTCCGGTATAAATCGGGTTGTCGCTTTCCGTTAGTTCACGGTCTACCAGTTCGGATTGTTTTCCGATGCCGGCTTCATCCGACTGATCATAACTGAAAGGGTCAGAGGACCCGGGTTTCTCGCTTTCAGAATACCTTGAGGACCCGGAGGAATCTGAGGACCCTGAGGAACCGTAAACGGGACCTTCGAGCGGATGTCTTTGTGACTGCGATGATCCTTGACTTCGGCGGGTATCGCTGCTTGCGGTGCTGGCGGTAGTGCGACGCTGATCTCTTACTCCGCCGCCCTGAGGGCGATCCGGTCGATTATGCCCTTGTGACCTTGTGGTTTGGGATTCCTGTTCCTCTCCGGCTAATACCTTTTCCAGTCCTTCGAAAAAATCTTCCCAGCTCTGATCACCGGTTTCCTGCTGTTTTTGACGGTATGTTTCTTGAGTACGGGACGAACGGCCTTCGGATTGCTGTCCGGTCCGTGAGTAGGGATCATATCCCGTTTGCGCTTCTTCTTCCTCTTGCTGCTGCTTTGAGCCACCGCCAAGCAATCTGCGGATAAGCGGATAGAACAACAGAAGAAGAATTAACAGCTGAAAGAGTGAAAATTCCATATAAGGAAAATTGAATTCCGGGATTTACCCGGTCTGTGTGATCATGTCATTACCGGTAATACAGCAAAAGTCTGCTGCCCGTCCGGTACTTTTTTAAAACTGAGAATGTCAGAAGATATCATTTTTTTAAAATTATTGAATGGCTTTTCATAAGCAAGCTATTTGACCTTGTCTGTCATTTGTTATATTTCCGTTTCCTCCTTGTCAACGATAATATTCAGATATTCCTTCCTGTAAAACCAGAAAAACCATGAAATCCTACAATATTGTCTCACTCATCAGGAAAAAGCGTGAAAAAGAGGGGCTGGCGCCTGATGAAATTCGTTTTCTTGTCCAGCAATACAGCCGGGATGTCATGCCCGACTATCAAATGAGTGCCTTTCTGATGGCGTGTTTTCTCAACGGCCTGAATGATGAGGAGGCTGCAGCGCTGACCAGGGAAATGCTGCATTCCGGTACCGTAATGGATTTAAGCAGTGTGCCGGGTGTCAAGGTGGACAAACACTCGACCGGAGGTGTCGGGGACAAAACATCCCTGATTCTTGCTCCCATAGTTGCGGCTTGCGGCGTTCCGGTTCCGATGATATCCGGACGCGGACTGGGACATTCCGGCGGCACGCTTGACAAACTGGAATCCATTCCCGGATTTAATGTCAATCTTGATCTGGACCGGTATGTTGAGGTGCTGAAGAAGCACGGACTGGTCCTGATCGGACAAACCGAAGAAATTGCCCCCGCCGATAAACGCATGTATGCCCTGAGAGATGTTACGGCTACTGTTGAGTCCATCCCCCTGATCGCGGGAAGCATTATGAGCAAAAAACTGGCCGAAGGGATAGATGCCCTCGTTCTGGATGTCAAATTCGGATCCGGCGCATTTATGAAGACAAGGGACCAGGCACTTGAACTGGCAAGGAAACTGGTTTCGATAGGAGAGGAGTTCGGAAAACGTACCATAGCGTACCTTACCAGCATGGAACAACCCCTGGGACAAAAGGTGGGAAACTGGTTTGAAGTCCATGAAAGTATTGAATGTCTCAATGGCGGAGGACCGGAGGATTTGCTGCAGGTTACCCATCAGCTTGCCGGCACCATGATATATCTCGGCGGTAATGCGGGTTCCGTTGAAGAGGGAATAGAGAAAAGCAGGGAGTCGGTCCGGAATGGCACGGCTATGCAAAAGTTCCGTGATATCGTGACAGAGCAGGATGGCTCGACCGAATATCTTGACCGGCCGGACGATTATCCCCAAGCCCGCCGTCAATTTGACGTAAATGCCGCTTCCGACGGATTCATTACGGCAATGGATGCCTATGCTATCGGCATGGCAGGTGTTGAGCTTGGAGCCGGCCGGAAATCAAAAGAAGATGTTGTTGATCCGCAGTCGGGAATCATTCTGGAAAAAAAGATAGGTGAAGATGTACGCCGTGGTGAAACAATTGCCAGATGCTTCACGAATAAGGAAGAACAAACGGACATGGTCCGGAAGATGCTGCAGGATGCTGTAAGTATAGGTTCTTCCCGTGTTGAGGTGCCTGCATTGATAACAGATACTGTTACAAAGGAAGGCACCACTCCCTGGAGCTGATCTCCCGGGCTTGTCCGGCAATGTGAGAACCAAACCGGAGAAGTTATGTGGAGAAGATTTGTGCGAGCCATTAAATCCATTTTTGGCGGGGCGGTAGGAGCCCTTGAGGATCCCAAAAGGATTCTGGAACAGAATATCCGGGAGCTGAACGACCAGGTCCCGCAGATGAATGAAAACATTGCCACGGTCAAGGCCAATGTCATGCTTCTTCAAAAGGAAGTGAAGCGCTATGAAGAGGCCAACCACGATCTGTCACTCCGGATACAGTCCGCTATCAAGGTGAACCGGGATGACATTGCAGAGAATTACGCCCTTCAGCTTCAGCGCTCCCGTGAAGCTCTTGCGACGTCCAGAGAGCAGCTTAAAAGCGCCCGGATGGCTTATGACAAGGCGTTGCAGGTCAAAAAGACCTTCATGAAAGAAAAAGACCGCAAGATTCGTGAGGCCAGGGATGCCATGCGCGAAAGTGAACGATCTCAATGGCAGGCCCGTGTTGCAGATACCCTTGAGCAATTTGAGATTGGCGGAATGGATGCCACCCATGACGAAATGATTTCAAAGATCAAGGAAGAAACTGCCAGAAATGAAGCCCGGATGGAGCTTGCTCTGGACAGCGTGGACAGCAAGTCTCTTGAGCTGGAGTTTGATGCCGAAAAAATGAAGGCCGGTGAGATTGTGAATCAGTTTAAAAGCAAAATGAAAGGAGACAGGTCACTCCGGGAGAATGACAGCAAAGACAGCATGATGATTCATCCTGATGCAAATGATCTCAAATCCCGGCAGACGGTTCATTCCGGAAACAGCCGGTCCCGGTAACACCGGAAACAGTTGCATCCTTCAACCTAATCAAATCATATCAAGATGCATACCCACAGCTCCATATCCTTTGTGCGCGAAGCGTTCTTCCATCCGGTAAACCTTGGGTTTTTACTGTCCGTCGGAATCTTTGCACTTTTTTTTTCCGGGGTGCAGGGACTTCCCGTAGTTTTACTGACCGCCGGTATTGGTCTGGAGCTGCTTTATCTGGGCACGATTCCGAACAAGGGCTGGTTTCAGCGTCATATCATTCGCAGCCAGGAGGGCCGGAATGACCGGGACAGCAGTGAAGCAGCCTGTTTTGAGAGACTTTGCATGGAAAGGCAGAAACAATTCCTTGCACTTCGAAGGCTGACCACGACGGTCAGGGAGAATTTCCGGCTGATGCCGGCCTCCTCACGCCCTCTCACGCAGCAGCTTGCCGGCAGACTCGACGAACTTCAGTCAAAATACCTTCGCCATTTATTGATACTGGATCGATATGAGGAGTATCTGGCGGATGCATCTGCAGAATCTATCACCCTGGAGATCAGAACGTTAAAAAAAGCAATGGAAACGATCCGGTCGGGAAAAGTTCTGGAGATAAAAAAACAGCGTTTGCACATCCTTAACAAACGCCTGGACCGGTACAAAGCCGGCAAAGAAAAAATTGAAGTGTGCCGGTCACAGCTGGAGACGATGGAAGATGCTGTGAGGTATGTCTATGAAAAATCAATCACCATGTCGCATCCGGAAGAAGTTGGCGGGCATCTGGACAGGTTGATTGATGAGCTGGAAGAGACTTCGGCTATTATTCAGGATATTGAAGATGAGCTCCCACCGACGTATACTATCCTGAATCAATATGAATTAAACGAAGAATCTGGAGCTGAAAATGAATCTGCAGCCGGAAATGTTGCTGGTGGAAACGTCGGATCAGATCGCGACCGTTACGGTCAACCGGCCTGAAAAGCTTAATGCACTTGACAACAAGGTCCTTGATGAATTCAGGGAATTGTTTGAACATATTCAGGAGGATGACGATATCAGGGGTGTTGTCATTTCCGGAGCTGGCAGCAAAGCATTTGTTGCAGGTGCGGATATCAACGAACTGAAAAACCTGAAGGTCAAAAGCGGTGAGCGGGCCTCGCGAAAAGGACAGGTGGTTTTTTCTATTATTGAGTCGACCGGTAAACCTGTCATCGCCGCAGTTGAGGGATACGCACTCGGTGGCGGATGTGAGCTTGCACTGGCGTGTCATCTCAGGGTCGCATCCGGGACGGCAAAATTTGGCCTTCCGGAGCTTGGACTCGGGCTCATTCCCGGCTATGGAGGAACTCAGCGCCTTCCGCGGCTTATCGGAAAGGGAAGGGCACTGGAAATGATTCTGGATGGCACTCCTGTTGATGCGCAAAGGGCATATGAGTTCGGTCTGGTAAACCGGCTGGTGGATGAAGGCCGGGCTGTGGACGAAGCAAAAAAATGGCTGGGTACCATTAAAAAAAATGCCCCGATAGCTTTGAAAAAAGCAATTCAGTCTGTCCATGCTGCATATCCGAACCGGGCCCAGGGGTTTCAGGATGAAGCACGGCTGTTTGGATATCTGTGCGGAACAGAAGATTTTCGGGAAGGCACTTCCGCATTTCTGGAAAAACGAAAACCTGTGTTTCGTAATGAGTAAAGCAGTATCTTTAGAAGGTAACCGGACTAAAACTTCAAACGCACCATTGGACAGATCTGAAAAAGACCAGGAGCCTCCTCCTGAACGCGGCTTGTATTGCCAGACCGGCACATCAGGAGGTTACTTATGAGCGAATGGTTGATCATTTTAATATTCATTCTTCTGAGCGGTTTTTTTGCCGGTTCAGAAATCGGTTTTGTATCGGCCAACCGGCTCAAGCTTGAAATCCGTGCCCGTAAAAAAACGATACGATCCCGGGCGCTGACACATTTTCTCAAAGATCCCGAGGCATTTCTGTCGACCACTTTGATCGGGAATAATGTGGTCAATGTGATTTATGCCACACTGATGGCACTGTTTCTGGTACAACCGGTTTCAGCAATCTACTTTAGCCTGTTCGATGCTTTTCCCTCTGATTTCGTCGTTCTTCTCATCCAGACGTTTATCGCTTCTATTCTCATAATGATTTTCGGGGAGGTAATTCCGAAAGTGGTATTCCGGATTAATTCAGAGGCATTTATTTTTTATCTTGCACCTGTCCACAGAACTCTGAATGTGCTTTTTTTGCCTTTCATCCATGTTGCCAATGCTGCTGCTTCACGCCTGATACGCCTTCTTGTACCGCAGCTGCAGTCATCTGAACAGGTATTCCGAAGACAGGATATCGAAATGCTTCTCAGGGAAGTTGGTGACAGTGAGGAATCGGATATCGATCGCGATGACTCTGAAATTCTGACCAATGTACTCCAGCTGTCAAACAAACGTGTCAGGGAGTCCATGATTCCCAGAACTGAAATTATAGCAGTGGAAAAAAATGCAGAGCTCCAGGAGGTGCTTCAGAAGTTTGTATCATCCGGCTTTTCAAAAATACCGGTATATGAGCAGTCCATTGATAACGTGATTGGTGTCGTTTTTGCCTATGATCTGTTCAAGAGTCCGCAGAGCCTGAACGAAATCATCCGTCCGGTAAAGCATATCCCGTCAAGCCAGAAGTCCAAAGACCTTCTTTCCGAATTTCAGAGACTTAAAATATCGCTGGCTATTGTCATTGATGAATATGGCGGCACCGCCGGGCTGGTAACCACTGAGGATTTACTGGAAGAAGTTGTTGGAGATATTCAGGACGAATATGATATGGAAGACACCATAATGAAAAAAATATCTCCTGATACCTTCATTTTAAGTGGGGATGTGCCTCTTCAGGAGTTGTCGGAAAAATTTCCGTCCGCCGGCCTTCCGGAGCGCAATAATAACTATGAAACCGTTGCTGGTTACATAATCAATGAAATCGGACGGATTCCGCGCGTGAATGAAGAGGTTATCATCGGAAACCACAAGTTTATTATCAGCAAGGCGCGGCAGTCCCGCATTGAGACGGTCAGAATGACTGTCATGTAGCCTGGTTATTTTTTCGCACGATCAATAGGAGTGGTTTTGTCACTCCATTCTATTTCAAAGCCTGCGTCTGACCTGAAGTTGTGCGAGGAGCGGATCCAGGCTCCCTGCTGGCGTATCCTTGTGTAACCTTTTTTCAGCGGTTTATTGGGGTCAGCAGCTAAGACTTTTTGATGCAGCTCATTCCAGCGTGATTTTTTTTGCAGCAACAGCGTACTCACAGAGTTTTGAACGGCATCGGATAATCGCCGGATTTCTTCATGCCTGTTTCGTATCTGAATACGCAAAAGCTGTCCTGCCTGTTGTTTTTTCCATTCTAACTGTTCCTTGTTTCTGGCGATCCGCTGCCTCACTTTGTGAAGCGCATAGTTGTCAAGGAAGCGTGAAACGGTCTCCTTGTGCTTTTCCAGAAGCTGCTTTACACGCATTTCAAGTGTCATTTGCAGGTCTTCAATCTTCATTTTCAGATCGTTTTGATCCGGAACGGCCATTATGATGGCCTGGGTAGGCGTGGCTGCACGCGCATCGGCAACAAAATCTGATATGCTGAAATCAGTTTCGTGTCCTACGGCACTGATGACGGGAATGCGGCATTCGGCTATAGCCCTGGCCACGATTTCCTCATTAAATGCCCACAGATCTTCCAGCGAACCACCGCCCCGGCCAATAATCAGCAGTTCAATATCATCCTGACCGGAAAAAAAACGGATGGCATCGCTTATTTCGGGAGCAGCCTGAGATCCCTGCACCGAAGCATGAAAAAGCCGAATCTCACAAAGCGGATACCGTTTTTCCAGCGTGTTTTTCATATCCTGGAAAGCCGCTCCCGTTGCAGAGGTGACAATTCCTATGACTTCAGGAAATCGCGGGATGGGCTTCTTGCGGTTTTCGTCGAACAGTCCTTCATCCTGAAGTTTTTTCTTCAGCTGTTCAAAAGCCTGTTGAAGTGCTCCAAGTCCGGCCGGGCGCAGCGACTGAACAATCATCTGATACCGCCCGTGAGGTGCATAAACCTGCAACGGACCGGCAGCCACAATTTCATCGCCGTGTTCAGGCAGGTAGTCCTGCGACTGGCGCTTTGACCGCCACATCACACAAGGAAGCTGAGCTGTGTCATCCTTGAGTGTGAAGTAAAGATGACCGTTCCGGCTGGTTTTAGGCTGACTCACTTCTCCACGGACATTGATCCAGTCGAAGTGATCTTCGATCATCATTTTGAGTTCACCGGTGAGCTCCGAGACACTCAGAATATGAACCGGGTCTTCTTTGGGTTGATTGAACAGGTCCGTCATGAAATTTTGAAAAGCTTGTTTTCAGCCGAATGGCTAATAAGTTATATTTAGTGACTCAAAAATCATAATAACCAGTGCGCATGAGTTCAACAAAGGATTTGCTGATAAAAAACGTTCGTCCGGTAGACCACCGGGAAGAAGCCGGGGCAACGGCAGATATCAGGATAAACAACGGCATCATCACGGAAATCGCTACCGGGCTGACGCCCGGCCGTAATGAGCAGGTTTATGATGCTTCCGGAGCGTATGTATCACCCGGCTGGATGGATATGCATGTCCATTTACGCGAGCCGGGTTTTGAGCACAAGGAAACCGTTGCTACCGGATGCGATGCCGCTGCAGCCGGAGGTTTTACGGCTGTTGCCTGCATGCCGAATACCAATCCGCCCATCCATACCAGGGATGTGGTGAATTTTATTTTAAAACAGGCCGCAGGCTTGCCGGTGGACGTGCATCCTGTCGGGTGTGTATCCAAAAACCGGAAGGGCACCTCGATTACGGAAATGGCTGATATGGTTGAAGGCGGCGCTGTTGCATTCAGTGATGACGGCGATCCGGTACAGGACAGCCGACTGATGCGGACAGCACTGGAATATTCAGCCATGCTCGGTGTGCCAACTATAAATCATGAGGAAGACCTGCCGTTATCACGTCCCGGACATATGCATGAGGGTAGGGTTTCAACCCGGCTCGGTCTGGCCGGCACGCCTTCCATAGCCGAAGAGATCATGATCGCGCGGGATGTATTGCTGGCGGAACTGACCGGCGGACATGTGCATGTGGCCCACATCAGTACTGAAAAGGCGGTATCACTGGTCCGCGAGGCCAAAAGCAGGGGAATAAAAATCACCACCGAAGCTTGTCCGCATCATTTCGATTTGACGGATGAGGAAATAGAACGCACGGATTTTGATACCAACTGGAAAATGCATCCTCCTTTGCGGACTGACAGCGATGTGGAGGCAATCATTGACGGGCTTGCTGACGGAACCATTGATGCTGTCTGCACGGATCATGCCCCCCATTCCGTAGACGAGAAAGAAGTGGAGTTCATCTATGCACCCAACGGCATTATCGGGCTGGAAACGGCATGGAGTGTTATCTGCAGAAAACTGCTGCATTCCGGAAGAATGAAACTGCCGGAAGTTATTGCAAAGCTGACACTGCATCCCAGATCCATATTAAACATTCCGGTGCCAACTGTTGCGGTGGGAGAGCAGGCCAATATTACGATATTTGATACGGATGGGGAATGGCTGTACGACACCGATGCCGTCCGGTCACGCTCCAGGAATACCCCTTACCTTGGCCGGACAATGTCGGGGCGTCCCCTGGCTGTATACAACAACGGCCAGTTTGTGGAAACCGGCCGTTGATTTTACAGTTGTATTTTTTCCGGCGTTACATTCCCTTATGTCAGGAATGTACCATTTCCGGGGACTCATGAATGGTCTTTCTCATTTTCTGTCATTTATCTGACGTATGAATGAGTCCATGTCCCGGTTCCGGTGACCGTTACTTCCGTTTGAATGGCCATTACTGCCGTTGCCGTTGGTACCGTTGCCATTGCGGTAGCCGTTACCGGAATCATTGAATTTTCCGGAATACTGCTCATCAAATTCAATTTGTTCGGTTTCTTCCTCAAAGAAGAACTTGTCCTGACCAAATGCCGGCTTGAGGTCATTAAGCCAGACAGCATCCGGATTGTATTCGGCGAAAAACGGCCTGCCGGTCCATTCGGGATTGCGTCCCTGAAGGAACTGCAGTGTAAACACTTTTTCGCCGTTAATTTCACTGACACCAAGAACGTGAACTTTTCCGGGTCCGGCAGACATGCTCGGTCCCCGTACCGTTCTGGCTATTCCGCTTACCTGATTGAAAGCACCGCGGAATATGTTCCATGCTTCTTCAAGAGGAATGTCGAAGTGATGGCGGGCGCCCGTATCCCTGACGACGAACATATAATAGGGAATCATGCCCTGTTTGACCTGTTCTCGCCACATCTCAGCCCATACGTCGGAACTGTCATTGATATGACGCAGCAGGGGGGACTGGGTGCGGATTTGTGCACCGGTAGAACGGACCCTGCGGACAGCCTCCTTGTGTATATCGGTACTCATCTCGACAGGGTGGGAATAGTGCCCCATGAGTGCCAGATGAAGCCCTGAGTCTGTGACCTTGCGGAAAAGATCCAGCATTTCGCCGGAATCCTTGTCAGTTACAAACTTGTACGGCCAGTATGCCAGTCCTTTGGTTCCGATGCGGATGTTCCTCAGATTGGGCAGGTCGGCCTCTATGAGTGGTTCAATGTAGGAGGCAAGTACCCTGGGCTTCATGATCATGGGGTCGCCGCCGGTAAACAGAACATCAGTAACTTCGGGATGCTCTTTCAGATAGGCGACCAGTAGTTCTGCCTCCTTCATGGCAAACTTCAGTTCGTCGATCCCTACAAACTGAGGCCACCGGAAGCAAAATGTACAGTAAGAGTGGCAGGTTTGTCCCTGACTGGGGAAAAACAGAGCAGTTTCCTGATATTTGTGCTGCATTCCGGAAAGCGTTTCACATCCAAGCTGGGGTGTATTTTCGTCTTTCTGACCGGCCGGATGGGGATTGAGCTGCATCCGGATTTCGTTGGCGGTTTTTGTAATTTCTTCCCTGGAAGCTCCGCTCTTCAATACTTCGGCCATTTGGTCAAAATGGTGGGACTTCAGCATTGTTTTCTGCGGGAATGTAAGCTGGAACATGGGGTCTTCAGGGATATTGTCCCAGTTGATCAGCTCATTGATAACGTAATTGTTTACTTTGAAGGGTAATACGTTACCAACTACTTCAATAGCAAATCGAATTTCTTCGGGAAGACTCTGCACCTGCGGTATTTTCTCAAAATTTCTGAGATTATATGTTTTAAGCTTTGGTGCTTTCCCATCAATGAAGAATGTTTCGTTTGGTTTGAAATCGAAGTATGTCAATGCGACCTCCTTTTTCTGTTAGTAAAAAAACAGGGTTTGAGCCACTGATCCAACAAATGTTTCGCGGCACTGCTGCAATCAGACAATTCACCCTGTCAAGAGTTCTGGTATGTCGCCTGATAATGTTCGTCCAATGTAATAATCGGTACTTGGCGGCATCGTCCTTTTCAATGCTGCCGCAGGCTGACGCTGTGCGGAGTGTTGCATCAATCCGCCTATATGCCTGTTTTAACTGGGCATATAATTGCTGTTATATCCTACAAGTTAGTAAAAGTTTTTATTTTTGCAACCGGTCCGTGTAAAACTGCCCAGGACCTCTCTTTATTGTATATATTGAATTAATGTCCGTAATGTCCGGGCAAATCAGGCCCGGACATTTGAATCAGACATGCAATATACAAATTTATGGATAGTTTTCACTCGATAGTGTGATCCGTGTATTCGGTACGGCTTTGAACCTCACCGTCTGCATGGCTTTTTTGGTCATAAGCGACCCGGACACCATCTTTAAGTGTCCAGTTATCAAGAGTTAACGTCACATCAACATTTCTTCCCTGGTCAGGATCAAATCTGCTGTATTCCATTTTTACAGGAAGCTCAAGCTCAGGGTCAATGTGCAGTGTAACATCATAATCACCGGCAATGTAAAGGGTGAGAAGGTCTTCATTTTCACCGGAATCGATAAGCAAGGCTTCAAGCTGTGCAGCGTTCATGGCCAGATTCAGCGGATTCCTTTTCAGGTCATCCATCATGGATTCTACAGCGGACTCCGGAAGCCGCTGCTCCTGTCCGCCCATACGTACAACGCCGCTGCCCCCCGAGATGTCTATTTCCTGACTTCCCATCGGAGTTGATATCTGCAGGTTCATGTTTGCCGGGAATTGTGTCCGGGAAGTAATTTCAACAGCCATTTCTCCCTGCGGGGTCTGTATGTACTGACTTCCCTCCATGACGATGGCTTCGAATTCCGGTCTGTCATCGAGGATGGAAGAGGCCATTTTCTCAAGCCACATAGCTCCGGCTTCAGCATCACCTTCCACAGCAGCTCTTTCCGCTGCAGGACGTGGAATGGTTATATCAACTTCGGTGATATCGCCTATCTCTTCAAGCTGATCGTCAATCAGATCGCGGTTACCCACAATAAGCACTTTCATGTTTTCGGGCTGCAGATACTCATTCGCAACACGATGGATATCCTCTACCGTTACTTCCCGCACTTCTTCGATGTACTGTTCAAAGGCATCTTCAGGCAGTCCGAGGTTGTAGTTTTGCATCTGCTCGTTGAGAATTCGGGCATAGCTGTCATACCGGAAGATGATCCTGTTGAATATGCGGTCTTTGGTTTCCTCAAGTTCTGCTTCGGAAACTTTTTCTTCCTGAAGAAGTCTGATCTGCTCCATTGTGGCTTCCATTGCTTTTTTCGTAGATTCCGCGGCAGTACTGAGCCCGGCAAAAAAGACCCCGGGATAACGAACATTGCTTGAATAATTGCCATACACACCGTAAGCAAGACCCTGTTCGGTACGAACCCTCTGCATGAGCCGGCCGGAAAATCCTCCGCTGAGAATCTGGTTCATTACCTGCAATGCGGCATAATCCGGGTTGTCGCGGTACCCGCCGATATGCCCCATCCGGATCTGTGATTGATTCATATCGCCTTTGTGGGCAAAGTAATAGCCGTCTTCAAATTCGTAATCCACTTCAGGCATATCCATATCTACCGGAGTTCCCTCCTCAAATACGCCAAAAGCCTCTTTCAGCTGCTCCCGCACCGCTTCCGGATCAAAATCCCCGATGACGCCTACCATCATATTGCTTCCCTGGTAAGTTTCCGCATGAAAGGAGACAATGTCTTCACGTGTGATATTGGCAAGCGTCTCATATTCGATAATCCGGGCGTAAACAGACTCCGGCCCGTAAATCAGCTTGCGAAACTCCCTGGAGGCGACATTTGAGCCTTCTTCATTTCGACGCGAAATCGCTGTTTGCTGCTGGGTTTTGGCCAGATCCAGGCGTTCTTCCGGCAAAAGCGGGTTGTTGAGCCAGTCAGTGAACACAGGCAGCAATTCATGGAAGTCTTCCTGAAGAACATCCATCCGGGCTGATCCGGTTGCCAGACCAAAGCTGCTTTCCATGCTTGCAGCCCGGTTTTCCAGCAGTTCATTAAGCTCTTCTTCGGGATACTGTTCCGAGCCGCCTGATCGCAGAACGGTGCCGGTAAGCGAGGCTCTGCCTACCTTGTCGGTGGGATCCATCCAGGATCCGCCGTTAACAATGACCCGTACATTCACCAGCGGAAGCTCATCATCCTGAAGCAGGAAAAACTCGATGCCATTGTAAGTGAAGCGTTCTACCTCAGGTATGTTGAACTCTTTCAGTTCCGGAAAATCAAGGTGTTCATGCGGCCTTTGAAGCGTTTCACCCGTATTTCCGCAGGCAACTGCAAATATCAGAGTGATAAAAAGTAAGTTCAGTTTTTTCATTGTAACAATCCGGTTGCTGGTTTCGGTTAACGGGATGCCGTTTCGGAATCACGGGTTTGAATTGTGCCTACGGTGCGCATTTGCTTGACGAAATAGGTGTCAACCACACGCTGCAGGTCTTCCGGCGTAACTTTCTCCATTTCATCGAGATCAGTAAAAATGGACTGCCAGGTTCCCCGTTTCGCATGTGCCTGGGCAAAATTAAGAGCCATTCCCTGATTGGAGGCCAGACCTCGAATGGCTGAGGCACGTGCGTTGGTTCTGACTCTTTCTATTTCGCGCTCGGATATGTCTCCTTCCCTTATCCGGTCCAGCTCTTCATACACAGCCTCCTCGATCTCAGCCAGTTCAACACCCTGATTGGGCACAGCATAGATCAGAAACAGCCCGGGATACAGACTGCCCGGAAAGCCGTTTAAGCCACCGATCTGCAATGCCTTCTGTTCCTCGGTGACCATCCGGCGATAGAGTCTGGACGTGCGCCCTTCGAACAGCACACCGCTGAGAAGATCTATTGCAACGGCATCAGGATGATTCATGTCAACACTGTGATAGCCGATCATTAAAACGGGCTGACCGTCTTCTTCCATGACAAAGCGGCGCTCACCGCGCTGCTCAGGCTCAATAGTCATCACTTTCGGAGGAGATTCGGCTGATGGCATGTCTCCGAAATACCTCTCGGCATATGTTTTCATGCGGTCGGGGTCAACATCTCCTGCTATGGAAATGGTCATATTTGCTGGGACGTAATGCTTTTCATAAAAGTCCAGGGCGTCCTGAATGGTTACAGCCTCAATATCAGACGGCCATCCGATGGGGTGATGCTTGTAGGGAAAAGCGGAATAAGCGGTGGATATCAACTCTTCAATCAACCTCCCGAACGGAGAATTGTCGACACGGTCACGGCGCTCCTCCATTATGACATCCTTTTCAATGTAATATTCACGCATTACCGGATTCATGAACCGGTCTGCCTCAAGCGCAAACCAAAGTTCGGCCTTGTTTTCGGGCAGACTGTAAAAGAACGCTGTTTCATCGGCAGATACAAATGCGTTCAGGCCGGATGCTCCTTCACGCTCGACAATCTGGCTGAATTCATTGTTTACCACAAATTCACCGGCTTTTTCCTGAAGCTTTTCGAACCGGTCCCAAAGTTCTGAGAGTTTTTCTTCATCCGGGCTGGAACTGCGCGACTCCTTCAGCCAGGCAAGGTAGGCATCATCCATTTGATCAATAATGACCTTCTCCTCCTCCCAGTTTGTGGTTCCGATGGTGGTAGAGCCCTTGAAAGCCATGTGTTCAAAAACGTGGCTGAGGCCCGTCTGGCCAATTTGTTCATTAACCGATCCCACGCCTACATGGGTTACAAAACTGGCAACCGGTGCAACATCTCTTTCGATGATGATGAAATGGAGACCGTTGTCCAGGGTAAACTCGGTTACGTTCTGTTCGATGTTTTCGATGCTTTGAGCATGAAGCGTCGGTGCAAATGATACCGCAAAGAAAAATACGGATAGCATCAGTCCGGCCGCTTTCAGCTTCACAGATAAAAAAGATGAATGCGTCATGTTAGGGATGGTTTGGGTGAGAAATTAATAGCTTTACGTAAAAGGCCGACGGAAGATTCAGAGAATATATCAATTTCTGCCTATTACCTGATAAATAAAATGATTATCCATTTTGTGCTCGCCTCAAAACGGGCTTTTGGGGCTGTTTACAGAGGGATGCTGCCGGGCATGTGCAGTGCGGGGCCGGTGCAGAAATTTCCCGGAAAAAAAATCAGCAACCATCTGCATCGTGGTGGCGTATAGCATGTCAGGTAAAAGAGATTGACACTCTGACCGTACCTGAACCCGCACTTGCAGGGGTAAAATTGAATGCGGTCATTGTACTTCACTTCGTGACCTTCGGTTCATCCGACGACAAAATCCAAACAATTAAACACATGAAATGATCATGACCGGCTGAAATCCGGACACACATGAGCATGATTAAAAACGGTCATGGAATTACATCTGACCATATGAATCTAAAATCTTAAACAGATGAAACGCTTCTTAATATCAATAGCCATCATTGTCGCAGCTGCAGGAATAGCAGCCTGGGTTTTCTCAGGAGACAGCAGCAAAAACGAACAACCGGACAACAGCCTTAAGGTGGAAAAGGGCAGTCTGACATCACACGCCCTTGCTGTCGGGCAGATTGAGCCCCGGAATGAAATCGAAATAAAATCAAAGATTTCCGGTGTGGTGAACAGGGTTTACGCCGAAGCCGGTGATTATGTCCGCGAAGGTGATCCGCTTTTGGAAATTCGCCCTGATCCGACCCCGCTTGAACTTGCCGAAGCCAAGCGAAATGTTGAGCGGTCGGAAAACGCCCTGGAAAATCTTCAGCGGGAAATGTTCCGCACCGAAAAGCTCCGGGAAAGAGACATGGTGTCTGATCACGACTATCAGGAGCTCCAGCAGCGCAAACGTGATGCCGAAATCGATCTGCAGCTCAACAGGGAGCGTCTTGAACTTCTGGAATCCGGACGCATCATGATCGGCGAAACACTCATCGAAAGTGTGATCAAAGCACCTGCAAATGGCTTCATTCTTGAAAAATCGGTTGACATCGGGGATCCCATTGTGCCTCTGACATCCTATCAGGCCGGTACCGTGTTAATGAGCCTTGCCTGTATGGAGGATCTGATCTTCAAAGGTACCGTTGATGAAATTGACGTCGGCAAGATGGAGGAAGGCATGGCCGCAGATATCCGTATCGGTGCCCTTCCGGATGCCAAAGTCAAAGGTGAGCTTTCAAAAATTTCACTTAAGGCGGTAAAACGTGATAACAGCACCGTCTTTCCGGTGGAAATCAGGATAACAGATCCTGGCGGATACAATTTGCGAGCCGGTTATTCGGCTAATGCCAATGTGATCATTGATCACAGAGAAGATGTGCTGACTGTTCCGGAACGGATTGTGACTTACAACGACGACAAAACCACGGTGTATGTTCCGGGCCGGGGAGAGGGTGGCCGTGAAGAAAGAGAGATCAGGGTTGGTCTCAGTGATGCCATCAATGTCGAAGTCATAGAAGGGCTTGAAGAGGGTGAAACCGTACTTGAGAAACCGGTTCGCAATCTGGCTTCAAAATGATGCAGCAAGGCCCGGATCGGGTACGATGCAGTAATGCCGGAATTCGGTCACGGATACATTGCAGGAGAAAAGTATGTCATTCACATTACCACGGTTTCAGTTCACAATAATACCAATATCCCGTTAACATGAGTTTTTTCAAGGACTTTTTCCAGATGATAAAAAATCAGCGTCTCAGGACATTCATGACGCTGTTCGGAATTGTCTGGGGTACGGCGACTTTGATCATTCTTCTGGCATTCGGAATGGGTTTCCGCGATCAGATGACGCTCAACATGCGGGGCATGGGTGATGAAATCATGCTTGTCTTCGGTTCACAGACAACCAAACCATATCAGGGGTACGGTATCGGCAGGCAGATTCGCTTTCGCGAAAGTGATGCCTGGAGCCTCAAGCAGAATATTCCGCAGATATCGGAAATCGCCCCGGAATATACGACATCTGCATCCGAGCTCCGCCGCGGTGACCGGCGCAACTCACCGCACCTGACCGGTATACCTGAGAATTACGGAAAAATGCGGAATATATTTGCACAGGAAGGCGGCCGATGGATCAATGATCGTGATCTCCGGGAACAGCGCAGGGTTATTTTTCTCGGTGACAAGCTCAAGGAGCTGCTTTTTGACGATGAAGATGCCATTGGTCAGAAGGTTTATGTGAATCACACGCCCTTCACGGTAATCGGGGTGATGCAGCCAAAATCTCAGAACTCATCGTATAACCAGCGTGATCAAGACCGGGCTTTTATTCCGATGACCACCTTTTCCACTCTTTTCGGTACGGATATCCTCAACAATATCGTGCTTCAGGTTGAGGATCCCAGGTACAGTACACATGTTAAAAACGCCATTGAGAAACACATGGCACACCGCCACCGGTTTGACCCCGAAGACACGGACTCCATCCTCATATGGGATACCGGTGAATTCTGGTCTTTTATCACCTACTTTTTTCTCGGATTCAACATATTCATGGGAGTTATCGGGTTTGTGACACTTGCTGTCGGCGGCATCGGAGTGGCCAACATCATGTTTGTTGCCGTCCAGGAACGCATGAAGGAAATCGGAATACGACGGTCGGTAGGTGCCAGACGCAGCTCCATCCTCTCACACTTTTTCGGCGAAACATTTTTGCTGATCGGAATCGGGGCACTGGCAGGCTATCTGATCGGATGGGGCATTGTCGGGGCCATGCAGTTTATCCCGATCAAGGAGTTTGTGGGTACACCCCAGTTCACTCCCGGAGTCGGACTGGTTGCTTTCGCCGTGCTGACCGTCATCGGTCTTGCGGCAGGCTGGATGCCGGCTTTCCGCGCCTCACGCCTGAATGTAATTGAATGTCTTAAATAAGAGAATACCATGATAGGCAATCTTGTCAGCGAATTTTTACAGGATATACGGAAACAGAAACTCCGTACCGGACTCACCATAATTGCAATCTGCTGGGGAACCATCGCTGTAATTACCCTGCTGGCATTCGGTGAAGGACTCAGCCAGCGAATGATGGAAGGTTTGAGAGGCGGGGGCAATCAGGTCATGATGTTTTACGGCAATCAGACCAGCAAGTCTTTTGAAGGCCTGGATGTTGGCCGGCGTATTCGTTTTCATGAGGATGATATCGAACTGCTGAGGCGTTCGGTTCCTGAAATTGAAATTGTTTCTGCCCAGTACGGACGAAGTGTCGGGTTGCGTTCTGATTTCGAGAATACCAATACGCATATGGAAGGTGTGGATGCCGGTTTTGATGAAATGCGGTCGATGTATCCGGTGGCCGGTGGCCGGTTTATCAACCAGCGCGACGTAAACGAGCGGAGGCGTGTGGTTTTTCTGGGTGATGAAATCGCATCTCAGCTTTTTCCGGAAGGGGATGCGGTCGGAAGCAACATTATGATTGACAATAACACCTTTACTGTCATAGGGGTGATGCAGGAAAAAATGCAGATGGCCATGAGTCACGGACCGGATGCCAGACGAGCTGTCATACCGCATACTACCTTCCGGCAGATTTACAACCCGGGCCAGCTCGGATCCATACTCATCAGGCCGGCAGACCCGGCTTATCAGCAGCGTGTGGAGAGCAGAGTCAGGGAGATAATGGCACGCAAGTACCGGTTTCATGCAGATGATGAGCAGGCAATCGGAGTATGGGACTTCATTGAGGCGGAAAGAGTGCAGAATCAGGTAAGTACCGGTGTCAAAATATTCCTTTTCATTGTGGGCTTTTTTACACTGCTTATTGCCGGCGTCGGTGTAGCCAATATTATGTATGTGGTTGTTAAGGAACGAACACGCGAAATCGGAGTTAAAAAGGCGATCGGGGCAAAAAACAAGCACATTATTTCGCAGTTTATATTTGAAGCACTGTTCATTTGTCTGATCGGGGGTGTCATTGGTGTGCTTTTTTCTGCCGGACTCATACTGGGAGTGCAAAGTCTTAACCTGGAAGGGGATGTCGCCGCGTTTCTCGGTAATCCGGTGATTTCCCTGGAATCCATGGCTATGACAAGTGGTGTCCTCACAGTAATCGGTCTGGCTGCCGGTGTTTTTCCGGCAAGGCGTGCCGCACTGGTCAATCCGGTCGAATCACTTCGCTATGAATGACGTAAACAGCCTTGGCGAACATTCTGTGACCTGATGTTTACGGGCCGGAGCCGGGGATTGGAAACAGGATTGGCATCCGTTATTGCTTCCTTCCGGAAGTGTTCTTATTGTAGGTCGGTCTTTGTTGCTGAAACTTCACCAGAGGTAGCAACCAAAGGGTGTTGTTTACATTCAATCCCAGAGTCCCCACACTGTAAAATCATGCAGTTTGATTTAAATAAACCGGTTCTGGCCATAGAAACAGCTACGCCAGTCTGCTCCGTTTCCATGAGGCTTCCGGACGGAAACGTATTCGAGGAACGCACCGAAGGAAAGGGCGTGCATTCAGATTGGACATTTGTTTTCATACAGAGTCTGCTCGACCGGGGAAAGCTCCGGGCGGGTGATCTGGGCGGGGTGCTGATCAGTTCGGGTCCCGGTTCTTTTACAGGACTCAGGGTAGCAAGCAGCGCTGTCAAGGGGCTGTTGTTTGACCTTGATATTCCTCTTTTTGCATGTAATACCCTTGCGGGAATAGCGGCAGGCGTCTGGTGCCGCCACTTTTCTGATGACGGTGACTTCAGACAAACCGACCCGCTGACCGTCCACACCGTTATTGATGCGAGACGCAACCACCTGTATCACCAGTCCTGGAAGGTTTCTTCTGACGGGATAACTCCTGAAAACACTGCAGAGGCGCGATCTCTTGATGAACTGCTCCCCGTTTGCATTGAGAATCCGAACTTTTTCGGCACCGGTCTGGACAGAATGGAACAACTTATTGATTCACAGCAGGGCAAGGGAAAGCTGCTTCCTTATTTGAATGATCTGGAGGTGATATCTGCCCGGAATTATTTCTATTTCATGGATTCTCCTCAATTCAGGGATTTCGCCCTAAAAGAACATGCGGGTGCATCTGTCTTTGAGTCGCTTGTGAAAATGGTTGATCCTGCCTCATTTGAACCGCATTATTATTCATAGGGGGGGATTACCGGCACCGGCTGTCTTCTGATCGGAATTTGAGTCCCGCCGGCTTTGTTAACAAGTTAAAACAGAGTTTTCCTTAATACATTATTCCGATCCTATGGCAACAATGGCAGTGAGGTATGCGGTTCTGGTTTTGGCTCTGTGCTACGGTTGCAATACAAATGGCGAAATTGAGGACAGCTCCATTTCTGACGCAACGGAATCCGGTACGAAAAATGAGGAAACCGGAGAGCTGACCGGTAGAACCCCGCACAACTTCAGAGAAATCCTGCCGGATGAGCTGGCTTCTGAGGCAGCTGAAATTCCGGGAATCACTTCCTTTATCCTGTTTCAGAACGGACAAAAGGTTGTCAAGTACTTTTCCGGAACTATGGGTCCGGACAGCGCAGTCAATATCAAGTCTGCCTCCAAAAGCATAATGTCAGCTCTGATCGGAATTGCCATTGAAGAAGGCTACATCAACTCGCCGGATGACCGGGTGGAAAAATACATCCCCGGGTATTTTGAGAATCTCGATGAGCCTGAAAAATCTGCAATAACCATCCGCCATTTGCTGACCATGTCCAGTGGTTTGGAATCCACAAGCTTCCGTAATTACGGTTCCTGGGTCAATTCAAATGACTGGGTTGCCCATAAACTGAACGGGCCGCTGAATCATAATCCCGGTGAACACATGCGCTACAGTACGGGTGACACCCATCTGCTGTCCGTGGTATTGGCTGCGGCATCGGGTATGAGTGCCCGCAGATTTGCCCAAACCTATTTGTTTGATCCGATAAATCAGAATATTAAAGGATGGGACCGTGATCCCTCCGGCTATTATTTCGGAGGCAACAATATGTCGGTCAGCCCTGAGGCTTTGCTGAAATTCGGAAGGTTGTATCTCGAAGGCGGAAGTTTTGAAGGAAAGTCTGTTATTCCGCCGGACTGGTTAGAGGAATCATTTACTGTCTATTTCGATGATACAAGTTACAACTACCGGGATCACGACTACGGGTTGCTTTGGTGGAGAAATGAATTTCAGGGATATGAAAGCTGGTTTGCCTGGGGTTACGGAGGGCAGTACCTTTTTGTGCTTCCGGACCTTGATGCTCTTGCAGTATTTACAAGTAATCCGGAATCCAGGGCTGCTGAAAGAAATGACCGCATTTACGAGGTAATGGAAAATATGACAATACCCCTGCTTTACCAGAATAAACAGGGATTCTGATGGTCCGGCTAAAGAAAATGACCCAAATATTCGCAACAAATTTCCAGGAACCGTATTATTGGAGTCGGTGTCACCGGATTTCAGTGTTTACGAGAAGAGCTGAATCAGGGCTGCTTGAATCGCCGGGACACTCTGACGTATCTTGTTGATCACCATTCTTGTTCCACCCGGACCGGGAAATGATAATGGGCCTGATAAACTGACTTGAAACAATCGAAAATATGAGCTGGTTCGAACGAAAAGGAATCAATATAGTTACCAAATCTCCGAAAGAGATGCCTGAAGGTATATGGGTGAAGGTTCCCGCCACAGGTGAGACCATTCACCGGCGTGAGCTGGAGGAAAACTGCTGGGTCGATCCGGTGAGCGGCTATCATTTCCCAATCGGCAGTGAGGAGTACTTTCATTTGCTTTTTGACGGTGGCAAGTACAGTGAGCTCGGTCAACACATTCAGCCCGTCGATCCGCTTGCTTTTGAAGACCGCAAGAAGTACAACAAGCGTTTGAAAGATACCCAGAAGAAGACCGGATTGAGTGACGCTGTCAGGGTTGGAACGGGAAAACTGCGCGAAAAGAATGTTGTTGTAGCCTGTATGGATTTCCGTTTTATTGGTGGCAGCATGGGATCGGTTGTTGGAGAGCGCATTGGTCTGGCAATTGATCATGCAAGAGAAAAAAAGAAACCTCTGATAATTATTTCACAGTCCGGAGGCGCCCGCATGATGGAGAGTGTGCTCAGTCTCATGCAAATGGCGAAAACATCCGCCAAGCTTGGCCTTCTGCATGAAGAAAAAGTGCCTTACATATCGGTTATGACTAACCCAACCACCGGGGGGGTAACGGCCAGTTTTGCCATGCTTGGAGATTTCAATATTGCGGAACCCGGAGCACTGATCGGCTTTGCCGGACCCAGAGTCATCCGGCAAACCATCGGACGCGATTTACCCGATGGGTTTCAAACCTCGGAGTATCTGCTTGAGCATGGTTTTCTTGACTTTATTGTTTCCCGGAATAAAATGAAACGGCGCCTTTCCCGTCTGCTCAAAATACTGGCGCATGATATGAAGTAACAGCGGCATCTGACCGTGCAGCTCATAGGACTATTTACGAGATATTAGTTGTTTCCATGTTTTACCGCCTGCCTGAAACAACTTGATGTAATTATGCCATCAGTCGGAGCTTTATTAAGATTATATAATTAAGAGATATTAATAAAGCTCCGATAATGAGAGTAGCTTCCGGACTTATTGAAGCGGCACAGATAAAAGTAGCGGAACTATTATTAAAAAATCTTAATTTATAATGGTAAATATTAATTTTTTCTAATATATTCGGATTCATCCTTGCTGGTCGTGGCTAATGCACTCATTATGAAAGGGTTATTGACGATATTATTACTGGCAGTGATATGGCACCCGGGAACACTGAATGCCAATGGTGGCGGGAGTGCATCAGCAGTAATGAATGTAAGTGTTGAAGCCGTTGAGCCATCACTTATTCAGGTCGAGAGAGGGTTTGTCAGGGAGCTGGCCGGCAATCCGGGGGACAAACTGAAAATATCAAGTGAAGAAGGGGCAAGATTCATGATTTCGTCGCACCCCGAATCGCATATGTCGATATCTGTCACAGGCGGGAACGAGCTTAATGATGGAAATGGCCGTTCTGTTACTTTTACCCCTCAGATCAGTCTAAGCAATGATGTTTCTGAAAATTCACAGGTTGAGCTTAACGGAGCAGAGCGGCTTGTTGAGTTTACTGAAAATGGCAGAGACACCTACAGGTCAGTTCAGTTTGTTGATTTGTACGGAATGATTGATTTAAACGGTTATGATGAGGGTAACTTCTCGGCCACATACACCGTAAGAGCAGAGCATTATTGAATGTTGCGCATCTGCTGACCGCACAAATCCAAAAGAGACCGGCGCTTATCCACTGTTGATATTCCCATCCTGATTGACTGAGTTTCAGGTTGCTGAAGCCGGGCCGAAGTATGATTAATCAATTCTAACTGATTATCACGGTCATTAATCCTTATTATTCGGGTAATTAACAGCAATCAAAATCACGTCTGAAAGAGTTCAGGAAAAAGAACTGATGTCCATAGTGGCTAAATACCGGTCTGACAGATTAGCAATGGTACTGATGTACGTGGTGGTATTTTGTGCTATTGCCTTGTTTGGTCAGATAGCTGATGCAGATGCACGGTACAGCCAGCAGGAAAGCATCAACCGCATATTCGTGGATCTTCAGGCCACAGGAACCGGTACCGGTGACAGCTGGCAGAATGCAATGACGTCACTTCAGGATGCACTGGATGCCGCCTCTGAAGGATCGGAAATATGGGTTGCCGCCGGCACCTATCTTCCGGAAAGGAAAGCAGGAGGAGATGATTCCCGGTACAAGACGTTCCAGCTGGGCAAGGGCGTCCGGATATACGGCGGTTTCGAGGGAATAGAAGATCCTGCAACATTCGATCTCCGTGACCGGGACTTCAGTGCCAATGAAACCATACTCAGCGGTGACCTGAACCAGGATGATACTCCGGGGGATTTCTCTGTCAACCGGTCAGATAATGTTCTGCGGGTTATTTATCATCCTGATACAAAAGAGCTTGACAGCGGGGCAGTTCTGGATGGATTTACCATCCGCGGAGGGCATGCCGATTTACAGGGTGAAGATCAGCTGGGGATGCCCCGAAACAAGGGCGGAGGAATTTTTCACTCCGGCAAAAGCCGGAACGGTTCCGGCAGCGGGCCTGTCTTCAGAAATATCACAGTGACCGACAATTATGCAGGCGGTTGGGGCGGCGGAATCCACATAACCGATGCCGGCCATTTGGAAATGGTAAATATCATTATTTCCGGGAACAAGGCCCGGGAATTCGGTGCGGGAATGAATGTCAGTCAATCTGAGCTTCTGATGGTCAACGGCCTGATAACCGGAAACAAACTCAGCGGATCGGATGCAAGTGGTGGCGGTGCCCGGTTTTCTGATATTGCTGACGGGCTTCAGGCCACACTGATCAACGTGACTGTTTCCGGCAACTATTCAAGCGGTGATGCCGGCGGGCTGATCCATGTCACCGGTTCAGAATCAGGAACCGACAAAGGAGAACTTAAGATCCTGAACTCCATCATACTTGGAAATAAAGCGGAAGATGGTGATCACGATCTGATTGCCAAGGGCCCGCTGACCAAAATGATTGTTGATTATTCTGCTTATTCAGCATCTGTTTCAAGGGACGGTGCTACAATTTTTTCCACCAATCCCAAAATGGGGATCTCGGCGTCAGATATTTTTATGCAGCATATTGATCCGCTTGCCGATAATACCCCAAACTCGGACGGCAACTATCGTCTGACTGAGGGGGCACCGGTAATCGACTCCGGTATCAATGAACCGTTTGAAAGCGGCGGCATTGCTGAACACATCACCAGGGATCTCGACGGAAATATCCGGATTCAGGACGGTACGGACGACGGCGAGGCGGTAGTAGATATGGGAGCATATGAATTCCCGGGAATTGAAATTGTAGTTTACTACAGCCGGCAAAGCGGGAAATGGCAGTCAGCTGACTCCTGGACGCTCGATGCCTCGCATGAAGGGGATCCGGCTGACACACCGCCGCAGCGCAATGACAAAGTTGAAATTGCCGCAGATCATGTCATCCGGCTGGAGGATAATGTAGAAAACGACCAGCGGATATCTTTAAAAAACACCGGTGCGCTTGAAACCGGTATACACTATCTCAAAGGATCGGGAAGTTTTGTGCTTGAAGCGGGAGGAAAACTGAAAATCGGCTCCGGCGATGGCATTACATTATCGGAAAATGCCGGTGCCGTCAGGATGGCAGCGCGATCATTCAGCACCCGGGCCCACTACGTCTATAACGGGCAAGTTCCCCAGGAAACGGGATCAGGTCTGCCTGTATATACGGCCACTTTTACCATCGACAATCCTCAGGGTGTTGAAGTCACATCGGATCTTGTAACTACCGAAAACCTCCTGCTTCTTGAGGGCGTGCTGACGATCCGTTCCGGCAACAATCTCGTCGCCAATGACAAAACCATTCCTGACAAGAACGCAGGTTCTCTTCGCTTTCTCAGAAATATATCAGGCAGCAAAGGATGGCGGCTGGTATCATCGCCTGTTGAAACCGAATTCAGTGACTTCACCCGGGGTCCTGATTTTGAAGACAACGGAAAGCGAATTGTAACACAAGGTTTTGCGGGATCAGACTACCCAGACCAGATGCCCAATATCCTGTACTTCAAAGAAGATACACCCGGAGATACCGTAACCACCAATATGGGATGGCGAACCCTGCACAGCGAGCAGGATAAACTGGTTCCGGGCAGGGGATATTTTGTATACGTATTTGATGGTGCCGGAGGGTTGTCCGGCGATGGTGTCGGGTCTGAGAGAGATGACAAGCTCCCGTTCGAAATATCTGCATCCGGACAGGAAAACGAGCCGTTTGACAGTCCGTTCGGTGATGATGATAATTATTTTGAGTTTGATGTCAGTTACACGGCAAGAAAAATGAATTCGGATGATCAGGGCTGGAACCTGATAGGCAATCCATTTGGTGCAACACTGGACTGGGACGCTGACGGCTGGGTAAAAAACGATATGCATCGGGCCGTTTACATTTGGGATCCTTCCGGAAATAACGGGCGGGGTGAATATCGCTACTGGAATGGCATCACCGGCAATACCGGATCAGGCGGCGGTTCAGGTGACGGATCTGCAACGTTTTCGGAGCTGGAAAAGGGTAAAATAGCTCCGTTTCAGGCCTTCTGGGTCAAGGCGGAATCAGAGGATGCGGAACTGAAGGTTTCGGCAGATGCCAAAACTACCGGAGGCAGGTTTTTGGGCAAGCAGGTACCACCCGGTGCATTGGCACAGAATTCAGATAAAGGGTCATCATCATTGTCTGAAAATGAAGCAGAAGTTATGGATCTGCAGCTTGAGCACAGTGAGTCGGATAGCAGGGCACAGGCTCAGCTGATGTTTTCCGGGTTGGGATCTGTCGGGAAAGATATGTATGACACTTACCGGCTCATTCCGCTTTCTGATGATCATGTATCCTTGTTCTCCTATCGTGGTGACGGCACTCAGTTGTCTGTGAACAGTCTGCCGGACCAGTTTGAGGAATCCGCAAAAATCCCGGTTGATGCTTTTGGTGTTTCTTCAGGAATGCCGCTCAATGGTGAAGCGAAACTCTACTGGAACATTCCCGGTAACCTGTCAGATAACCATTCAGTATGGCTGGTTGATCGCAAAACAGGTGAACGGGTTAACATGAGAGAGCAGTCCGCCTATGATTTCATCCTTGAGTCTTCACAGCACCTGAAATCCAAAAAGGCAGACCTCGGGTCTCAAGTTGAAATACGTAAAGGCGGTTCAGCCGGAACTGCCGATGTGATGAAAGAGGTTAACCGGCCGGGCAAGCCGTTGCAGCTAAAACGAAGTGCAGGCAAGAATGACAGCAGGTTTTATATAGATATTCAATTGCTGAATAAGGCTGAGGAGTCAGAGGAGAGTGTTCCTGACGGCATTACCCTGAAACAGAACTATCCCAACCCCTTTAATCCGGCAACCACAATAACTTTTGGCGTCAGGGAAGAGTCACATGTACGCCTGGTCATTTATGATGTCATGGGCAGGAAAGTTGCTGTGCTGGCTGATGGCATGTATGAACGTGGAATGCATGAGCTTATCTGGGATGCCGGACGAGTGGCGAGCGGCACATATATATACCGGCTAGTTGCCGGCAATGAGGTTCGCAGCAGAAAAATGATGCTGGTAAAATAAATCCATGGTTGAAAATGCAGCTTGTTTCTGTAACATATAACTCCAGAGTTTTTGCCTGCGCCATAGTGTGTCTGGCAATGTTTTCTGTACTTGCAACAGAGCCGGTGTATGGACAGAATGGCAATGGGAATAACGGAGTCAAAACAGGTACAATCAATGTTGCCGCTTCTATTGCCATACCGACTGAAGTTCAGCTCACCACCCTCAGAAACATGAGTCTGGACCAGCAATTGGCAAGCAGGGGACGTGTCAATATTGACCCTGTTACTGATTCACGATCCGGACTGCTGCGTGCAGAAGGGGAGCCCAACGCACTTGTTCAGATCAGCTTCGTCCGGGAACAGTCGCTTAGCCACATGGAAGGCGGGGCAGAGGTGACTTTTGAGTTTGTCATTGCCGGTAATGAGATCGAAGACCAGGCATCGGCAGAAGTGCTGGACCTTGAAAACCGTCAGTATTCTTTAAATGAAGATGGTGAGTATTATTTCTGGATCGGCGGTGAAGTTAATTTGGAAAATGCTTCAAGAGGCAGCTATGAAGGAATGTTTACCGTGGAAATTGAGTACCCATGAGAAGTCAGTATCCACTTGAAAAAAGAATTACCACTCTGTTATGTCACTAAGCGACAAACACAATAACCGGATTGTATATTTGCTGCGACTGGCATTGGCTGCATTTGCAATTCAGCTGGGATTGGCCGCAACATCCGTTTATAGTCAGGAGGTGGATTTTGGATCATTTGTTCCCGACGACGAGCGCTATTCCGTTCATCTTTATGCCGAGCAAAACCTTGAATTCGGAATGATCATTTCCGGTCAGACTGCTCAGGAAGTTATTGATGTGCATAGTGGAGAAGCAGGTATAGTTGCCATCGAAGGTGTCAGTTATCTGGATGTGTTTGTCAATGTTGTCGAGAATCCCGAATACCTGTGGCTGGATGGAGTGGTTACGGCTGACTCACAAAAACGTATTCCGCTTCAGCTCAAATTTGCTTATTCCAATACGGGAGAAGGTTTAAGCGGTTCCCGGGAGCAGTTTTCCGGTACCATGGCCCGCTTTCCCGTAAGAAGACGGGACGGTGGTCCCCCGGGGCCGCCCCCAACGCCCCCTCATTCAGGATATGAACCTCCCAGATCAACTGCATATTTGCTGATAGGAGGTATTCTCGGAGATGGAAGCGGCATACCTTCAGGGATCTTGCCGGGATATTACAGAGCCCAAATCACACTGGAAGTGACATATGATATCTAAGTCGGAATTGTCTTTGCGGGACCGGGTTTCATCCAGGATTACAGTTCCTGTGTTGATGCTGCTTTTTACTGTTCTGTCGGCGGAGGCATCAAGAGCACAATATATTACCCTATCGTTAGACGTGGATTCCGAAATTGTAGCTGAAATGATGCAACCCCTGAGTTTTGGACAGGTGGTACCGAATATGGGAAGCATTCGTATACCACTTGGTGACTCGGAAATGGGAGTTTTCTCCGTGAGCGGGCCCAGAGATATGGTTGTTGAGCTGAATCTGGATTTGCCGGAATACCTCGAGTTCAGCAACGGGAACGGTGACTTCAGAATTCCCGTAGATCTGGAAGTTTCGATGGCCAACAGAAATGAGAATAATATCGATCATGCAGAGCCATTACCTGATCCGAATATCAGGTTTTCTATTTATGAAGATTCCGATGAACAGCAAGTGACCGACAGGACCGCTGCAACAGCTACGGCTTATATCTATGTATACGGCCTGATCGAGGTAGGCGACATACCTGCCGGATCATACGATGCTGATGTCTTTCTGACGGTAGAATATGAATAAACTGTTATACTCTTATATAAAATTAAAAATCATTAATACTAAAACGGGCTCTAAGAACTTTATGCCAATTTTTTTATTGTAAAAACATTAATGAATAATAATTAGGAGTGATGGTGAATTGAATGTACTTTTAAACAAACAGCAATCAAAAAAAGTGATAATCAGGCCGGTATCCTGTGTACTCGTGCATGATTGTCATATCACAAACATATGAGATAAATTATGAAATCAGGAATACTTACCATAATGCTGCTCTTTGCTGTTACAGTGGCAAATGTACATGCCCAGGAAACAGCAGATATAGAAGCTACTGCCAATGTGGTGTCGGCTTTTTCGGTATTTGGTGTAGATAATCTGGAATTCGGTACCGTTACAGCGGGTACTTCAACCAGCATTGAACCGTCAGACAATCAGGCCGGACGTTTTGTAATTGACACCGGTGATGAAAATGTGACATTTACATTCACGCTCCCCACGGAACTTGTGGGCATATCAGGGGTCGCTCTGGATGCAGGCGCTACCATGCCGATCTCCTTCGGAGCCAATGATGGTATTTACAATACGGAAAATGATCCGGCAACCGGTGACATGTTCAGCCCGGTAGATGGTGTTACAACACCGGTAAGCGGTGGTGCCGAGCAGCAGCTTAATGTATTTCTCGGGGGAACAGTTGATCCGCCTTCCAACCAGGAATCAGGCAGCTATTCCGGAGAAATCGTTATCACAGTTGAACAGGATGTTTGATCTGATTTTTCAGACAGATGTTGGAAAGCGGCTGCTCTCTGTGGGTTAGCCGCTTTTTTATTTATATTTACTATTCAAGCCATCGTTTACTTTAAATTACCTTGCAGCATTAACATCAGCGGTGCAATTTTTGGTATAATATCCGGAGTAAGCTTACCTGATTTCAACCATGAAACTATTTATAACATCTTAAGTGTATGGCCACCTTTTTTAAAACTCTGTCACTTGCATTCATTGGTTTACTCATGGCTGTAACCGGCAATGCACTGGCACAGGTTACAATTGCTCCCACAGCTCTTTTCATTGACGATACTTCCAGGTTCGGAACATTTATTGTCATTAACGGTTCGAGCCAAACACAGGAAGTTTCACTCTCTTTTCAGTTTGGTTACCCTGATACCGATGAGAATGGCCAAAGTTTTATGAACTATGATGACGAACAGGCCCGGGAAAAGTATTCTATGGCAGACTGGGTACGTGTATTCCCCAGAAGTTTTACACTGGAACCTGATGAGCGACAAACAGTTCGCATGACAGTAAGACCCCCTCAGGATATTGCTGACGGAACTTACTGGACACGGATTAAAACAGCGTCTAACCCTGCCGTTCCGGATATTGATGATGAAGTAACAGACGGGGTTCAGGCTCAAATCACTTTTCGGTTTGAACAGGTAACTGCAGGGTTTTACAAGCATGGTGATGTAAACACCGGAGTTGAGATCAAGGCAGTGGATGTTAAAGACAGTGGGAATCAAAAAGAAATAGAAGCAGAAGTTGTCCGAACCGGGAATTCCCCGTTTCTTGGTTCTATGTTCCTTACAGTACGCAACAGTGATGATGAAGTAGTCTATGAACGCCGGAAATCAACCACGGTTTACATGGATGTTATCCGCCGGATGGCTTTTGATACTTCGGAATTTTCTTCAGGAGAATACAGTGCTGAAGTCAGATTTGAATCTCAGAGACCTGACATTTCTTCGCGTGATATTGTCCAGACAACACCGGTGACGGAAACAGTTTCATTCCGGATTTCAGAGTAATTTTCTTCCTGTTTTTTCATACGGCTGAGAGATGACAAACCATGCCGGCAATCAGTTTTTTAAAAAAGAAAAAGCGGCAGTTTGTTTGGAATAATCTAATACTTATGCCGGTGCTATTAATGAAACTAATTGCGATTTTATCATACAAAGGTTTGATCTTCAGGATGTTGTTTTCACTTGAAGTATATATCGAGATTGTGCATGAAAAAAATCCAGTCATCTGCTTTTTTACCGTAAACCATTTAAATACACTTATTCGTGAAACTCGTTGTCTGCATTATAGCGATTATGGTGTGGCTGCTGATCCTTCCGGGATCGCCAGACCATAGCCTGAAGCTGTCCGCTATCGCAGCTGACAATGGACCCGATGAGGCGGTTCGGGAAGAAGTATTCCTTGCATTTCGACACAGGGGAGTGGATGAACAGGTCGTGACTGCTATTATGTACAGAGACCGGATATATCTGCCGGTCTCTGAGCTGTTCGATCTGCTGGGAATATATTATCAGACAGATGCCGGGCAGCTTCTGCTTTCCGGTCATTATCTGGAACCAGACAGGAAGTTCCGCCTGGATTTTTCACAATTCCGGGTATCCATAAAAGATGAAACATTCAACTTCTCAATAGACGAGATGTTTGTTGATGAGATGGATTTTTACATGGATCCGGAATTGTTTTCAAAAATATTCAACATGGATTTTCAGATTGACCTGAGCAACCTCTTCCTGCGCCTTCAGTCTCCCGAAACAATGCCGGTGGTTCGCCGATTTGAAAGAAGAGAGCAGCGGGCCAGAATGGAGCTTGGAATACCATATCTGGAGTTCTATTCAGAGGAGTTTGAACGAAGAAGGAGTCTCCTTGGCGGCGGCTTTCTTGATTATTCACTTACTGCCAATATCAGCGACAGGCCTAACAACTACAATTATTCGGGTGCTCTGGGTATGGAGGTGCTGGGTGGCGATCTGCAGGGCGGTTTGTTCGGCGTCTGGACCGAAACCACATCCAGTGTGACGACAAGTAACATGAGATGGCGGTATGTATTTGATGATCAGCCCTGGCTTACACAGCTCTACGTTGGGCAGCATTACTCGGAAGGACTCCAATCCAGACAATTCCGCGGCATTCACCTCACCAATCAGCCGATAATGCCACGGCGTATGCTGGACGATTTTGTTTTCCACGGAACAGCACCAGCCGATTCTGAAGTAGAACTCTTCATTAACAACCGGCTTGTTGATTATCAGATTGTTGATGAAATGGGCACTTATGATCTGACAGTTCCCATGACATATGGCAGCAACCAGGTTCGGCTGATGGTATATGAACCGGATGGAAGAATACGTGAGGATGATCGTCGAATTCAGATTCCGTTTACATTTCTTCCGCCGGGAGAGTTCAATTACAACGTAAGTGCCGGGCGTCTGGAGACTCCTCTGCCGGGATCCCAATCCTATTCTGATATGGCTTCAGCAAAAATGTCGTACGGGGTCTCAAACTGGCTGACGGCTTCTCTCGGAGGGGACTATTACTCAGAAATTCATGACAACAGGCCTCTTTTATATGGCGGGTTGTCGGCAAGATTCTTCGATCAGTATCTCACCAGCATTGATATAGCTCCGGACGCTCTTTACCGTATTTCAACAAGTGCTGTCTATCCAAACTCCGCCAGCTGGGACATTACCTACACTCACTTTACTACCGAAGATGCCATCCACAATGTCGGGCGCTATGACTACGACGCGCGGGCAAATCTCTTCCTTCCGTTTCTCTTCTCAGGAACTCCGTTCAATTTCAGGTTGCACGCCGACAGACAAGCCTTTGGATCCAGAAGCAACAACAGGATCAGAACCGAACTTGGTGTGCGGTTCGGCAGATTGACTCTACGCAGTGGCTACCGTGACACGTTTCGGTATGACGGCAGCGAACGGCTGTCTACAGACGGCCGCTTGACTTCCACCGTTACCTATTCGGCAAGCCGGGCACGTACCACGCCCCGTATGTTCAGAGGTACATACTTCAGGACACAGCTAGATTACAGTCTGAGCCGCGACAAGTTTGAACGAATTGATTTTCAGGTATCCAGGAGAGTTCTTTCCAACGGATGGTTCCGGTTTTCTGCCGGAAGAGACCTGATCAGCCAGAACAATATCTTTGAAGCCGGGCTCACATTTGACTTCAACCGTACCCGTTCAACGACAACAGCCCGCACGGCACGAGGATCATCCTCCGTGCGGCAAAGTCTTCGCGGATCTGTAGGCTTTGATGATTACCATGAACGGATGGTATTCTACAACAGACAACAGGTCGGCCGCGCCGCAGCTTCATTCCGGTTTTTTGTGGATCACAACAACAGCGGAACCTATGATGAAGGAGATGAACTTATTCATGCGGATGCACTGAGACTGGACAGGACTGGAAGAACAAGGCTTCATGATGACGGAATTGTCAGGGTAACGCAACTGCAGCAATACTACAAGGAAAATGTCGAGATCAATACAGGAGCCATTCCCGATCCATTTCTGGTACCATATGTCGGTGACTTTTCTTTCATTGCCGACCCCAACAGGTTCAAACCCATGGATATTCCATTTTATATGAGCGGTGTTGTCGAGGGCATGGTTCTGCGGCAGCAAAGAGGGGAAGACCACGGACTTGGAGGAGTCAGGGTAAGGATACGTCAGCTGGACGGGGACTTCGATAAAACTGTCCGCACTTTTTCAGACGGAAGTTATTACACCATGGAAATTCCCCCTGGCAGATATGAATCATGGGTTGACTCTACTCAGCTTGATTTTCTGGATGTTTACTCCGATCCGGCAATAATGCGCTATGAAGTTGAAGCCACAGCAGAGGGCGACATTCTTGAGGATATGAATTTCGTGCTCTTTGACAGAGTGCCGGAAATGCCTCCTGATGAGATGCCTGTCAGTGAAGATCTGCTGCAGCGCCTGACGGAAAGAGCCGCAAATGCGCTCAGGCTTTTTGCAGCAGCCCAGCAGGCAACGGTTGATCAGGAGCTTGAAAAAGCTCTTGATTTTATTCAGCGATCACTTGATTTGTACGAGACAGATTACGGCCTTGCATTGAAAGGATCGATAAACTATCTGCTTGGACAACGGGAAATTGCCAGAGAATTCTGGGAGCAGGCATCACAAAGGAATCCGGATATTGAGATTCCGGACATGGATGAGCTTGAAAGAAGTATTATACCGGAACGGAACTGACAGCAAAATATCCAACCGCAAACATTACCATTATGCTAAATACACAAAATTTCCCTCTGCTGCTCATTGCTTTGGCTTTGGGTATAAGTCTCTGCCCGGTCCCGTTATCCTATGGATCAGCCGGATCTGTGTCAGCTGGTACTGAATTGGAAGAGAGCAATTACACAGATCAGGAACAAGATGACACACGCACCACCAGGTCCTATACTGTAAAAGAAATTCTTGAGGCGCTGCTTTCGGGAACGGATGCAGAACGCACGGAACAGATTCGTGACGAAGAGCTGTCACAGGATATAGAGCACAGAATTGGTCGTGAGTTACAACGGGCACTGGAGGCTTTTTTTGATCCGAATACGTTCCTGACTGATGTGCGGGCGGATATTTCAAAAAACGTTTACAGTGTTGACGTTCCTGTTCTGCACCGGTGGGAGGAACTGCGCAGGGCTGATGCCGACTTGCCCGGGCTGCCTTTTGTCCCGGAAGCCTATTTGAGAGAATTGCAAATCGAACAAGAGGCTGAACAAATTGACAAGCGTGAGATTCAGTTTCTGGATATTGAAAGGTTTGAAATTACCTTGTATGCTGATTCGTTGTACAGTAATGAAGACCTTGATTTGATGAGTCAAATCGTTGAAAGCAGGGTCAGACTTGATAATGATCGTGGTGACAGGTTTACGATTGAACTTCAGCAGTTCACTAAAGAAGATACCGAAGAGGTGTCATTTTGGGCAGGTGCAGCCGGCTTTGTATCCGGTGCCTTGTCGATGCTGCTTCTGCTGATCATTATTTTTCTTATCTGGTATTTTTATCGGAGACTGTCGGATCAAAGAGAAGCGGAGAACAGAAACCCTTAACAGCGTCACAATTTTTTAAAGAAATAGTATGACCGACAATAAATATTTCCTTCACGGGCGGAATTTGACAGTATTATTTATTTCGATGCTTTTACTGACCGGCGCTCTGGCGTGTACTTCAACCAGCCAGACACCCATGTCTCTGCGGGCTGAAAAAGACAGGGAAGCAGCAGATGAGGATACTCTTGAAAGTGTAACTCCTGAAGAGATTGCGGATGTTAAAACACTGGAAGTATTCAACCGGATGCATGATGAAAACCGGCACTATCTGCAACTTGAGCACGATACGTTCATGAAAACCAACAGAAGTCTTACCAAACATGTGAAAGCCCAGAAAGCATTATTCAAAGGAGATACGGAACTGGCTTATGAATATATTTCGCAGGGATTGAACCGGGACGAAACGGCTGACATGCTGGCTTTGAAAGGATCTGTATATCACTCTATGGGAGATAATGAAAAGGCCGAATATTATTGGAACAAGGCAGTTGAACGCAACACCGATGTTGTTTCAGATCTGTATCCCGGCCTGAAATACTGGTATAGTCAGCGATAAACATTGTTTTTATCAGAATCACAGGACGAATTGGTACCAATTCGCTCATCTTGGTACCATGCAATTGCTTACATTAGTTTACCCAATCAAAACAACAGTTTGTATGAGATTTGCAGATTACGCAAAGATGTATCTTAAGGCAGGTGACGGCGGACCCGGTATGGCCCACTTCCGGCGTGAGAAGTATGTTCCCAAGGGAGGGCCTGATGGCGGAGACGGCGGCGACGGCGGCAACATCATTCTTGAAGGGAACAGTCAGATGAATACCCTGCTTGATCTCAGGTATAAAAAATTTCTGAAGGCCGCAAAAGGGCAGCCGGGCGGATCTTCACAAAAAACAGGAAAAAAAGGCAAGGATGTTATTCTGGGCGTACCCCTCGGAACCGTTGCCTATGAAAGCGAAACAAGAAGATTTATCGGCGAAGTTGTAGAACACGGTGATCAGCTTGTGGTCGCCAGGGGTGGTAAAGGCGGTCTTGGGAACACTCACTTCAAAACGCCGACAAACCAGGCACCTGATTATGCCCAGCCCGGGGAGCCGGGACAGGAAGTAACAGTGGAAATAGAGCTGAAATTAATTGCAGATGTCGGACTTGTTGGTTTTCCAAATGCCGGAAAAAGCACGCTGCTTTCGGCCCTCTCTGCTGCAAGGCCCAAAATTGCCGATTATCCCTTTACAACCATGGAACCGAATCTCGGGGTTGTTCAGATGCCGGATCACCGCAGTTTTGTGATGGCCGATATCCCCGGAATTATCGAAAATGCACATGAAGGAAAAGGGCTGGGGATACAATTTCTGAGGCATATTGAACGAAACAAGGTGTTGTTATTTGTCATCAATGCGATGAGTGATATTGAGAGCGAATTCAGTATTCTTTGTGCTGAACTGGAAGCCTACCGAAAGGATCTGATGGATAAACCCAAAATGGCGGTTATTACTCATATGGACCTGCTGCCAGAATTCAAGCTGGACAAGGAGGTGGCGCTGGACATACCCAAACTGGAAATATCAGCTGTTACCGGATACCAGACGGATATACTCAAGGAGCACATCTGGAAATTGCTAAATGAAAACCAAAAAGTACGATATTAATGACCACATTCGTGCCGGTGTAGCTCTTTCAATGATTCCGGATGTTGGAGCTGGTAAAATCAACAGGCTCTTCAAAGCCTGTCCTTCTCCCATGACCGTATTTTCCACCGGATGGGAAGCGCTGACCAGAATCAAGGGAATTGGGGCAGCTGCGGCAAAGTCCATCCATAATTTCAAAGACTGGGAAAAAGTAGACAACACCATAAACAGGGCACTTGAACAGGGTTACAAGCTACTGGGGCCGCATGATTCCCATTATCCGGAACTGCTGAAACACATCTACGATCCCCCTGCTGTGATTTGGGTAAAAGGGAATACCGAAGCTTTGAAAAAAAGCTTTATTGCCGTAATTGGGACACGCAATCCGACGTCCTGGGGCCGGGATGTGACCAAAAAAATCACACAGTCGATTCTCGCGGCTCTTGATGTTGGTATAGTCAGTGGCCTTGCATATGGTGTGGATACCGCAGCTCATCGCACCACTATTGAAAACGGTGGCTGCACCGTTGCCATTCTTGGTTCTGGACTGGATAACATATATCCCCGAAGCAACAGGAATCTTGCCAGCCAAATCATAAAAAGCGGGGGTGCTGTTTTGAGCGAATATCCACCCGGAACAAAACCGGAGTCTCATCACTTTCCTGTGAGAAACCGCCTCGTCAGCGGAATGTCACTTGGTGTGGTGATTACAGAAACCAGATTTACCGGTGGGAGCAGAATTACATTGAACACTGCGCTCGATCAGGGCAGGGAGGTGTTCATAGTACCGCATGATATTCGCAATAACAGCGGAAGGGGCTGTAATGAATTTATAAGAAACGGATGGGGCAAACTGATTTGTGATGTCAATGACATTGCTGACGAGCTGCCGCAGCATCTTTTGAAAATAAGTATCAAACACCACCGGAGGCAGCCGGATGCGCAGGGAAAAAGGCCCGGTAAACGCAATGATGGTGAAAGCACAAGATTAAAGGCGCGGCAAAACGACATAATTACCTTTCTTAAAGGGAAAACAGAAGATATTGATATTATTTCGGCAAGTTTGTCCATTCCGGCCAATGAATTGCTGCACGAGCTGTTAGAGCTTGAATTAGCCGGCAGAGTCACTCAGAAGCCTGGTAAAAGATTCACGGCCAGTGAGTGGTGAAATCATCTTTTTTGTATCTTTGTTCATTATTTCCATCCATTACTTTACGAAAGACTGTATTTCATAACATTTTTTCTAAATGGAATCATCCTGAATACAATTGGTTAGCTGCATGTTCCAGGTTCGACACACAATCATATCAGATGATATTGCAACATTCAAATTCTCCTGTGATCTCGCACGTTGCAAAGGGGGATGCTGCGTAGTAGGGGAAGCCGGAGCTCCTGTCACGGTTTCTGAAATACCGGTACTGAACAAGGCCTGGAGTCTGCTCGGGCATGAATTGAGGCCAAGAGCAAGGCAGGTTGTCAAAGCAGAAGGTCTGATAAAAAACGGTTATAAAAGACCGGAAATAAATTGCACTGATGGTGCCGAGTGTGTATTTGTCACTTATAATGAACAAAATGTAGCCTTGTGTGGTATTCAAAAAGCGTGGATGGAAGGCCGGTTTAACTGGATCAAGCCGTTAAGTTGTGAGCTGTTTCCTGTCAGGGTGATGGAAGTTGCTGATACACATTACCTTAATCTTGAGTATGTTCCCGAGCTTTGTTCCGCAGGATGTGAACGTGGTAAGGCCGAGGGTGTTTATCTGGCGGATTTTCTAAAAGACCCGCTTGTGCGGGCGTATGGCAGCAAATGGTATGCTGATTTTCTCGAAGCATGCAATGAAGTGAGAATGCGGACCGGAGCAGCAGTATGATCAGGCAAAGTCAATCCATCGGACAGAGGCAGTCTCTGCAGCAGCGGTTATCACCGCAGCAGATTCAGTACATTAAACTGCTTCAGTTACCGACTCTTCTGCTGGAGCAGAAAGTGAAGCAGGAAATTGAGACCAATCCGGTTCTGGAAGTTGAAGAAGAGAACATCGAAGAAAGCGCTGAACAGCCGGAGCAGCCTGAAAATGAGACTGACGAAAACCCGGAGCCCGCATCAGCTGAAGAAGATACAGCAAAGCAGGAAGATAGTTCTGACGACGGAAGCGATGATGTATCCCCTGTTGATGAAAACGAGGAAATTGACTGGGAAACCTATTTCCATGATGATGAAGGCGGTTATTCAGCACAGTACAGCAAGGATCAGGAGGAATGGCAGAATCTTCCCAAGCCTTATAAAACAAGCTTCATGGAGAACATCGAGCGGCAGGTAGCTTTGCTCGATCTGGATGAGAGACAACGGAAAGTGGCTGATCAGATCATCGGATCCATTGATCCTGACGGATATCTCAGACGTGATATCGACTCCATCATAGATGCCGTGGCCTTCAATGACGGCGTGGTAGTGTCAAACGAAGAAGCAGAGCATGTGCTGCGAAAAATTCAAAAGCTGGATCCGCCGGGCATTGCAGCACGAAACCTTCGTGAATGCCTTGTTACTCAGCTCGAGGTAATGGAATCATCCCATCCCTCAAAAAAAGTGGCTATGGATATTCTCACCAAAGCCTGGCCGCAGTTCGAAAAAAAGCATTATGACAAAATTCAGCAAAAACTGAACCTCACCGAAGATCAGTTGCGGGAAGCATATCAGATTATCATGATGCTTGACCCCAAGCCGGGTGAGACGGATGAGTATCTGAACCCGGACCAGTTCATAGTACCTGATTTCGAGGTCTGCTACGAAGAGGCCGCAGAGGGACAGGACCCGGAAGCCGGCGAGTTTGTAATCCGGCTGAACAGCAGAAACATGCCGAATATCCGGATCTCCAGACACTATAAAGAGATGTGGGATGAGATGAATCGCAGGGACAGCAGAAAGGACAATGGCGGCAACGATAAGAATGGCAGCGATCGCCAGACGCGTCAGTTCATAAAAGATAAAATGGAGTCAGCACGCTGGTTTATCGAAAGCATACGCCAAAGACAGCACACGTTAATGGCTGTAATGAAGACGATCGTCGCATTGCAGGAAGACTTTTTCAAAACCGGAAGCGGGATCAAACCCATGATTTTGAAAGATGTCGCCGACCGTATTCAGATGGATATATCCACCGTCTCGCGTGTTGTGAATGGAAAATACGTCCAGACACCTTTTGGGGTTTATGAACTGAAATATTTTTTCACGGAGGGGATGGAAACAGAAAGCGGGGAGTCTGTTTCTAACAGGGAAATTAAGAATATACTTCTGGAGCTGGTGCAAAATGAGGACAAATCATCGCCGCTGAGTGATAAAGCCCTTGCAGATGCGCTTGAAAAAAAAGGATATCCGGTTGCGCGCCGGACCATAAGCAAGTACAGGGAGCAGCTCAATATTCCCGTAGCCAGGATGCGAAAGTCCATTGGTTAAAAAACGGCAATTCTGCATCCATAGCTCAGGCTGATGCCAGTGATGCAGCCAGATCCCATGCTTTCAATAAATCAAAACCGAAAATAAGCCACGAAAGAACGGTAGTGCTTACCAGAATGAAGAGCACATAGGTTCCTGTCATATAAAATGGTGAAGTCGGAATAATTCGTCTCATGTTGTAGGCAGATGTGAAAAAGCTGACAAACATGATTCCGAAAAAAACGACAATTAAAGTTGAAGCAAGCAGTGTATCCGGAAATGAGCGCATTAATATCACACCAAATGTCACAATGAGAAAATTGATGTGATTAGGCCAGAGAACAAAGGTAGAAATCTGATCTGTGTGACCATGCTGCCTGTTGGCAATACGAATCCAGATGATCTGGACACCCAGTAACAAAGCTGTTACGGCAAAGAAAAGTAAAAAAAAGACTCCCGGACTGCTCCAGTGGTAAGGTATTATGGGTGTATAAAACATCAGTGCTTCACGCGAGATCGGATCCAGAACCATATCTGAAATTGCGAATCCCAAAATTCCCGCAAGTATGCAGGTTATTGCATACATGATCAGTCCGTCCACAGGCAGACGAATACGCCGAAGCAATATGTCGTTGACAAAAAAGTCATAGTTCAGGAAAAATCGGGCTATCGATTTCCTGTAAACCGGATTCATTCGATAATATCCGGCATAAACCAGCCAGAAGAGAAATAGCAGCACCATTGACCCGTTCAGGTCACGATCCTGGTCGGCAGGCGCAGGGTTTGCAAACCTGGCATCATCAACCTTCTGGTAATAATGGGTGATTTCGGACAGATTGTTTTTCATGTTACCCTCATTCTCACCGGCGTTCTTTAAAAACCAGTCCCGGTTGAAAAACACAGGGATGTCGCGCATATCCTCCATCAGAGACATCAAATGCTGAAAATCCCGCAGATCAAGAGTTTCGCTGCGGGGACGGTAGTAAACACCCGTGACATCGGGTCCGGCAGCAAGTCTGTTCTCAAGCTCTCCGGCATTTTCCACATACAAAAGTATGCCGTCAAAAGGATCCAGACGGGTTCCGGTTAAAGGCCGCAGATCCAGTGTAAAGATCATCCGGTCCGATCTGTAAGGTTCCGACAAAGAGGCTAGTCTGCCTGGCAAGTTGCGTTCCTGCCAGCTTCCGTAAGAAAACAGGCCGAAACCCTTCACAAAGTCATAATTTGTGAGGTTGCTCATTATCGAGTCGGCGCGCTGGAAGTATCCGAATTTGTCGGACATCAACCGGTACGGGACGGGATAATACTCAGGAATCAGTACATATGCAGAAAGGTCATAATTCTGAATAGCCTCCCTGGTTTCCTCAGACGGGATTTCTTGCAACAGAACCCAGCTGATACCACTGCGTTCGATTACTTCGGCATCACCGGATGCAATGGAGTCAGCATCAGATTCGGGATAAAGAATTCCGAAAGACCGGTGCCCCAAAGCCGGGTCTGTCATTAAGAAAATTGCGATGATTCCGGTAAGCAGAATCAGGATGGGTCTTGCCATTGGATGCATGGAAATAATCAGACCTCGACTGCTTTCTCCTGGTGATCCAGCGGAATTTCCCGTGTCTGTTTGAACGTGGACAATACAATGTTGGAGCGGGTCTTTTTCACTCCTTCCCATGACTGAATTCGCGACAATAGCTTCTCAAGCGATACCGTATTTTCTGTTGTTATCTTGAGAATGTGGGATCCGTCACCGGTTATGGAATGACACTCCTGCACTTCCGGTTCGAGCACAACTTTTTCAACGAAAGAGCCATGGTAGCTTGAGTTGTCAACTTCCACAAAAATAAACGCAACTATATCGAAATTGAATTTCTGAGCATTCAAAACGGCATGGTACCCGTCAATCAGCTTTTTTTCTTCCAGTTTCCGCATCCTTTCGGATACCGACGGCACGGACAGATTGACAATTTTAGCCAGTTTGTTTCGCTGAGCACGTCCGTTTTTTTGCAAATGCTTCAGTATGGCAATGTCAATTTCATCAAGGTGGTGCATTTGTATAAAATAGATTTGGGTTCTAAATAAGTTGTAATCTGTGTGGAATTTAACCTAAAAAAATTAGGCAGTCAAGTCTGTTTTGTCAGGATATCAACGATAAACCATCCTGTAATTTTATTGATATTGACTGCAGGGCAGATAAACTGTAAAACTTACTGCTATCGCTTCACATGCGTAAGTTGTATCTTTGGCATCGATGTGTTCAAATTGGAATCATTGCCCGGAGAGTGCGGCTCCGGTATGTCAGAGCAAAGACACAAAAGAAGAACCGACAGCTAACTTTTTAAGACAAATTATGCTTGATATTCAGCGTATACGCCAGCAGAAAGATGAAATCAAACAGGCTATGCTGGCCAAGGGTGAAAAGGAGACTGAAATTGTTGACCGTGTTGTAGAAGTTGACGAAACGTGGCGCAACACCGTTCACCAAAGAGATCAGTTGCGAAACGAAAGCAATACCAGGGCAAAACAGATAGGTGAACTGATGAGCCAGGGAAAAAAAGAAGAGGCTCAGAAAGTCATCAGGCAAACCGGTGAAATGAAGCAGGAAATCAAATCGCTGGAAGAACGCGAACGTGAATTAATCAGGCAGCGCGATGAATTGCTGATGAAAATTCCCAATGTTGCCCACTCTTCTGTTCCCGTAACAAAGGATGAATCGGGTAATCAGACAATCCATCAGTGGGGTGAGGTCGATGACGCCGGCGGGAATGGTGAAGGCGCTTTCAAACCGCACTGGGATCTGGTCAGCAAGAACGGGTGGATCGATTTTGAGCGCGGTGCAAAAGTTACCTCTGCCGGTTTTCCATTCTATGTCGGTCCTGTTGCCAGACTGCAGCGGGCATTGATTCAGTTTTTTACGGACAAGGCTGTAGAAAAGGGGTATCTGGAAATCATGGCCCCGTACTTTGTAAATGAAGATTCGGCACGTGGTACCGGACAAATACCCGACAAGGAGGATATGATGTACGTGATTCCCCGGGACGGATATTTTGCCATTCCTACTGCCGAAGTTCCGGTAACCAATTTTCATCGCGATGAAATACTGAAGCCTGCTTCATTGCCGGCAAAATATGTCTGCCATACTCCGTGCTGGAGACGGGAAGCCGGATCACACGGAAGTGAGGTACGCGGACTCAACAGACTGCACCAATTCGACAAAGTGGAACTGGTGAAAATTGTCCGCCCCGAAACGTCTTACGAGGAACTTGAGTCGTTGCGACGCGATGCCGAAGAGCTGCTGGAGGCACTGGAACTTCCCTACCGGACACTGCTGATGGGTACAGCCGATATGGGATTCACCCAAAGCAAAAAATACGATCTTGAAGTCTGGAGTCCCGGTCAGAAAAAATGGCTTGAAGTAAGCTCGTGTTCAAATTTTGAAGACTATCAGGCTCGCCGGATGAAAATCCGCTGCAAGAATGAGGACGGGAAGACAGAAACAGTGCATACCCTGAATGGAAGCGGTCTGGCGCTGCCCAGAGTGCTTGCGGCATTTCTGGAAACCCATCAGCAGGGTGATGATGCGCTCACCATTCCCCCGGCACTGCAGCCATGGATCGGCGCTGACAGGATTGAAATTTAGCATATCTGACTGTTTCAGATGGATTCTGGCCGAATCCAGGCGGGATTGTGCCCGGTTTGCGCGCAGGCAGCGGAGTCTAAACGGCAACCACAGTACCGGAAGGCTCTTCAGAAAAATTCATCAACAGTTCGATGATGTCATCCATCCGGTCTTTTTCCATGATCTCCATCCGGAGTTTCTTTCCGTTGCGGATCCCTTTGAGATAGTTGCCGTAATGCTTTTTCATCATGATGACTCCGTAGCGTTCACCGTGATGATCAACTGAAGCACGAAGCTGTTCCGCACACATCTTCATTCGCTCCTCCAATGATGGCGGCGGCAGCAGTTCTCCGGTGTCCATATAATGGTGGATGTCTCTGAAAATCCACGGATAGCCAATGGCGGCCCTGCCGATCATAACTCCGTCCACGCCGGTTTCTTCAAAAAGATAGCGGGCATCCTGAGGGGTCAGGATATCACCATTGGCGATGACCGGAATGTGCAGGCCCGGGGTGTCCTTGAGATATTTGAAATATTCCCACCGGGCTTCACCTTTATAACCCTGGCTCCGGGTTCGCGCGTGAACAGTCAGTGACCTGATTCCAGCAGATTGCAGCATCAGTGCGACTTCACGGATGCGTATGGTTTTGTCATCCCACCCCAGACGTGTTTTGACAGTGACGGGAAGATGGGTGGCATCGACTACTGTACCGGCCATCCGTTCCATCATGCCCAGGTCACGAAGACAGGCCGAACCGGCATTCTTTTTTACCACTTTATAGACAGGACAGCCGAAATTGATGTCAATCAGATCAGGGTTATTGGCCTCGGCAACCCTGGCTGCTCCGTGCATGGCCTCTTCACGTCCGCCAAATATCTGTATTCCCAAAGGCCGTTCGGACTCCTCGAATGCCATTTTGTGTCTGGAGGCATCAGAGTCACGAATCATGGCCTCCGAGCTGATGAACTCCGTATAAACCAGATCAGCCCCCATATTACGGCACATTTGCCGGAAAGGAGAGTCGCTGACATCTTCCATGGGTGCAAGAACCACACACCGGCTGTCATTTTGCAGGACTGGCAGCATTTCTTCCGTCACAGCGGACTCCGGCATTAAAGAAACTTTGTGCGGCGATTTTTGAATATGTGGCTTTATGGTCATGGGAATTTCAAGACAATAGGATGCGGAACGTGTTCGTACATTTGAGTGACACTATGCGATGCAAAAGTCGTTCAGACAGTAAGCAGCAAACGGTTCAGCTGCCGGTGATTTGTTCTGCCAGTAAACAACTGATTTGACTGGCACTGCGGTGCTGAATCTGCGGATTTGAGTAACGAATATTCAGATACCTAAATTACGCAATTTAGCTGAGATTATGAATAAAGGGCAACGGTTTCTTAATAGAGTTTTCACACTAATTTCTTTATATTGATGCGATATAGGATATCGCTAGAATAAACATGGATTTCATCCCTGTGACAAAATGCCAGTAAAATCGGCATAACCTTTCAGAATATACCTGCAACAATTTGTTCGGAATACTATTAACCACACCTTAGTTAGGAGGATTACATATGTCAGTAGCAACAAAGAGTTTATATGAGATGCTCGGTGACGAAGCGGACAACCTGCTGAATCACGAGTGCAAAACCATTTCCAAAGATCAACTGCATCTGCCCGGCAGCGATTTTGTGGATACCATCTGGACACCATCGGACAGAAGCAACCGTGTGCTGGCCAACCTTCAGCGTCTGTTTGACAACGGGCGCCTCGGCGGCACCGGCTACCTTTCCATTCTTCCGGTTGATCAGGGAATCGAGCATTCCGGAGGAGCATCCTTTGCAAAAAACCCTGCGTATTTCGATCCGGAGAACATCGTCAAGCTGGCCCATGAGGGCGGATGCAACGCTGTAGCTTCAACATACGGTGTGCTGGGTTCCGTAGCACGGAAATATGCCCACAAAATTCCGTTTGTTGTGAAAATCAATCACAACGAACTGCTTACCTATCCGAATACTTTCGACCAGATCATGTTCGGCACCATAGAAGAAGCCTACAATATGGGTGCTGCGGCAATCGGCGCTACCATCTACTTCGGTTCTGATGAGTCCGCTCGTCAGATCGTTGAGGTTTCCGAAGCATTTGCCTACGCACATGAGCTGGGCATGGCCACCATCCTCTGGTGCTACACCAGAAACAATGCTTTCAAAGTGAATGGTGTTGACTACCACACGGCAGCCGACCTCACAGGTCAGGCCAACCATCTTGGTGTCACCATTGAAGCTGACATTATCAAGCAGAAGCTTCCGGAAGTCAACGGCGGATATAAGGCTCTCAATGCCGGTGATTCTTCCTACGGCAAGCTTGATGAAAAAATGTACACCGATCTGACAAGCGATCATCCCATCGACATGACCCGCTATCAGGTTGCCAACTGCTACATGGGCCGTGCCGGACTGATCAACTCAGGTGGAGCATCATCCGGTGCCAGCGACATGGCTGATGCAGTAAAAACGGCTGTAATAAACAAGCGCGCAGGCGGAATGGGTCTTATCAGCGGCCGAAAGGCATTCCAGCGCCCGATGAAGGAAGGCGTTGAATTGCTCAATGCCATCCAGGATGTGTATCTGGATGAAGACATCACTATTGCCTGATGCACGCGGTTGCAGCTCGTAACTTCATGAGCTGATATACCTTTTAGCCTTGTATCTGTACCATTCCATGGTTATCAGATACAAGGCTTTTTTTTATATTGGAACTTCTTCGTCCAATAACACTTTCAGCCATAGCAAATAGTTGCCGGAACAAAACGAACATATTATTCATCCGGACAAAAACAGCGCATCATCACCGCACGGGAAAAACCTGACCAGTTATTTTTCGGGAAAATACCTGTTTTTGTCCATACTGCTGAGTCTCACAAGCATGGGACTACTGATCTATTTTACCTATTCACCCGGGTTGTTTGACAGACTGTACTGGAACAGAACTCCCGGACTCTTTATCGCCTTGTTCGTAGTTGGTCTTCGCATTTGGTTTCTGAGTGCAAAAATCCGCTATTTATCAGAATCAAGACTGAGCTGGCCTGCATCATTTCGTGTCGTTTTGTGCTGGGAGTTTACATCTTCAGTTACTCCGTCAACGATCGGAGGGGGGCCAATGGCCACCTACGTCATGACACGTGAAAAACTTTCGCTCGGTCAGTCAAGCGCCATTGTGATTTATGGCATTATGCTGGATCAGCTGCTGCTGATATTTGCCATACCAATGCTTTTTGGTATCGGGCTGTATTTTTCTGTGATACCGGAGGGTGCCGGTCTGGCAGGACACGGCCTGATGTTCCTTATTTACCTGCTGCTTCTGGGCTATGCGGGGTTTCTCACATACGGTGTATTCCGGAATCCCTACATTCTCAAACGGACAGTTAACTTCGTATTCAGTCTGCCCTTTCTCAGAAGATACCGCTATAAAATTGCGCGTGAAGCCGAAGTACTGGAGTCCTATTCCCACGAGCTCAGAAAAAAACCTCGATCATTTCTTCTCAGAGCGTTTGGATTGTCCGTTATGGCGTGGCTTGCAAAAGTGTGGCTGCCGGGTATTGTTGTACTCAGCTTTGTGCCTGCGGATGTTCTGCTTTCGTTTCTGCGGGGAGTGGCCATGACACTTGCCGGAATGTTCATGCCTACTCCGGGTGGTAGCGGAGGTCTCGAAGGCCTTTATGCCTTATTCATGGGTTCGCTGATGGAGCGGCGGGAGTTTCTGGGAATTGCTGTATTCATGTGGCGTCTGATCAGTTTTTATGTGGTCGTAGGTGCAGGACTTATGGCCATGAGCTGGTATCTGAATGTAAAGGTGGTGGATGTTGTAAATGAAAAGAAAACAGATGAACCCTGATTAGCGGACCCGATGGCAAAAAAGAAACGAACCCGGTATGTTTGCTCCAACTGCGGATGGGAAACCTCTCAATGGCTTGGCAACTGTGGTTTCTGTGCAAGATGGAATACCCTGGAAGAAATTGCAGTTGAAGAAGAAAATGAAAAGGTACAACACAGGGCGCGCCTGAGGCAGCAGGATGACAGTGCAGTAAAACCCGTATCGCTTGATGATATTCCTGTTCATGAATCCGATCGCGTGATGATCGGGATGGCCGAACTGGACCGTGTTTTGGGCGGTGGATTGATGCCCGGGTCGTTCATTCTGCTGGGAGGGGATCCGGGAATTGGAAAAAGCACCCTGGCATTGCAGTGTTCGTCGCTGCTCAGCAAACGCAGGACGCTTTATGTGTCCGGAGAGGAGTCGCTCGGCCAGATTCGCCAAAGAGCAGAGAGACTGAGCATCCGGTCAGATAGCCTCAGGGTTTTTACAGAGACAGAAATAATGCGTGTGATAGATGCGGCTCGCTCTGAAAAACCGGAACTGCTGATCATTGACTCCATCCAGACCGTTTATCATTCGGTACTGCAAAGTATGCCCGGAACTACTGCTCAGATACGCGAATGCGCCGCTTTGCTCATGCAACTGGCCAAACAGGAGAAAATTACAGTGGTCGCTATCGGACATGTCACCAAGGACGGTGATCTTGCCGGCCCCCGGGTTCTTGAGCATATGGTTGATACCGTACTCCAGTTTGAAGGGGACAAACAGTCGCACCACCGGATTCTCAGAAGCCTTAAAAACAGGTTTGGCCCGGCACAGGAAGTTGGTGTTTTCGAAATGGACGGAGACGGACTGCGGGAAGTGGCCAATCCGTCGGAATTGTTTCTCTCGGAGTTCAATCCGCATGTTAGCGGCAATGCCGTTGTCTGCCCGATGGAGGGAACGCGTCCGTTTCTGATTGAAGTGCAGGCGCTTGTTACCCCTGCTTCATACGGGGTCCCGCAACGGACAGCATCCGGATTTGATCACAGACGTATGTCACTGTTGCTTGCGGTTCTGGAAAAGCGGAGCGGCTGGAAGTTCAGTGACAAGGATGTGTTTTTAAATGTGGCAGGAGGTATCAGGCTTACGGAAACCGCATGTGACCTGGGGGTGGCTGCCGCACTGGTGTCATCTGTTTCTGGAAGGGCAATGGGTGAGCCTGCAGTCCTCGTCGGAGAAGTAGGACTTGGAGCGGAGGTCAGACGTGTGGCACAGCTGGACAGAAGACTGGAGGAGGCCGAGGCAATGGGCTTTCGCCATGCTGTCATCCCCGGGGGAACTGCAAAGGCAGACCATAAAATCAGCGTCAGCACCGTTGATGATGTCAACGATGCTCTGAAGAAGTGCGGAATGGATTAACCGGAAATTCCGGCTTACCTCCATTCGTCCCGACGTCGTTTCCGCTCTTCGCGGACACTTTTCTTGTGAGCTTCCCGACGTTCTTCCGATGGCTTGAGATACTGCTGGCGCTCTTTATATTCCATCAGGACACGGGATCGTGTCATCATTTTCTTAAATCGGTTTATGGCACGATCGATGCTTTCGTTATCTTTAACTTTTACTCCGAGCATGTTCTGTCAGTGACTTCTTTATTTTTGTTTTGGTTTAAAAACGTATATGTACAGACTTCATAATATAACATTTTTTATTTCAAATCGCTGTCTTTTTGATCAGGTTTCTTTGACCTTTAATAAAGGTGACCGTGTGGGGCTCATAGGCCCGAACGGTGCTGGTAAAACGACATTGCTGAGGATCATGACGGGTGACCTGAAACCGGATCAGGGCAAGTGTGAATGGTCACCGGATACCCGGATCGGATATCTTCAGCAGGAATCCCTCGAAGTCACAAGAGAGCAAACGGTGCGCGGGATGGTGATGGAAGCATTTTCGGAAGCCAATGATATTGAGAAAAAAATTGAAAGCATTACCAATGAAATCGCGGCACTGGAGTCCTACGAAGATGCACATTACGAAAAACTTTTGAGCAGGCTGGAATCGCTGCAGAGCCGCTATGACATGCTGTCTGCCGGGAAAAGGGATGCAAGGGTGGAAGAAGCGCTGAAGGGACTGGGATTTTCTTCTGCTGAGCTTGACGATCCGCTTCATACGTTTTCAGGAGGATGGCAGATGCGGGCACTGCTGGCTAAACTGCTTCTGGAAGCTCCCGACATTCTGCTGCTTGACGAGCCGACCAACCATCTCGACATTGACAGCATTGACTGGCTGGAACGCTATCTCCCCGGTTATCCCGGTGCCATTTGGATCGTCAGCCATGACCAGATGTTTCTGAACCGCATGGTGACCCATATAGCCTCGCTTGAACACAGAAAGCTCAAGCTTTACACCGGAAATTATGAAGATTATGAGCGTCAGTATGAGCAGCAGTTTGAACTGCAGCAACAATCCTGGGAGAACCAGCAAAAAGAAATTGAACAGGCAGAACGGTTTATAAACAGGTTCCGTGCCAAGGCAACCAAAGCGCGCCAGGTCCAGAGCAAAATCAAGCAGCTGGAAAAAATGGACCGGATCGAAATGCCGGAGGTCGATAACTCTTCCATTGACTTCCGGTTTCCCGATCCGCCCCGGTGCGGAGTGAAGGTCATGGACATCTACGGCTTGTCCAAGACCTATATGACTGACCGGCAGCAGCCGGTTCCCGTTTTCACTGAAAACCAGGATATATCCATTGAAAGAGGGGATAAAATTGCCCTGATCGGTGCCAATGGCGCCGGAAAATCAACACTTGCACGTATTATAAACGGAACAGAGCCGTTTGACGGTGAACGGGTTACCGGCCATAATGTAATCATGACCTTCTTTGCCCAGCATCTGGCGGATGTGCTGACTTCAGAGCGAACTGTGCTTGAAGAGATGGAGTTATCTGCAAAATCTTCCGAAGCACGTACAAGAATTCGCGGCATCCTGGGAGCATTTCTTTTTTCCGGTGATGATGTCTTCAAAAAAGTAGGTGTGCTGAGCGGAGGTGAACGCAGCCGGCTGGCACTTGCCAAAAGCCTGCTGGAGCCTGCCAATCTGCTCATACTTGACGAACCGACCAACCACCTTGATATACGGTCGAAAAAAGTACTGCTCAGGGCTCTTGACCAGTATCAGGGAACCGTCATTGCCGTAAGTCACGACAGGTACTTTCTGGATGGTTTCGCAAACAAGGTCTGGCGGGTAGGCAACGGACGGCTGTTTGAGTACCCGGGCGATTTCAGTTATTACGAATGGAAGGTGAAACAGCAGAGTGCCGAGGATAGTGCAGACCAGCAGAATACAGAAAATCAAACCAGTCGCAGCACACCGGCGGAAAAGGCAGAAAACAGGCAAAGTGCAGCAGCTCAGGGTTCCGGGAACGGGCAGAGCAATACCAGCGGCCCCAAATCGCGCGAAGTCAAACGAATGGAGGCAGAACTCCGAAACCGTTTCAGCAGCGATATGAAGCCGCTTAAAAAACGTCTTGCTTCACTGGAGGAAGAGATTAGCACCATGGAAGAAGAAAAAACGAAAATCGAAGAAAAACTTGCGGATCCCGCATTTTATGAATCCGGCGATGCCGGGGATGTATTGCAGCGGCACAGTGACCTGGAACGCCGGCTTGGACGAAGCTGGGACAGCTGGGCAGATGTCACCACGGAACTGGAAAAACTCCAGGAAAAATTTGATTCAGCACTTAAAGAAGTCCTTTCCGGAAATCAGTAGCCCTTGTACATCAGAAACGGGTCCGGAGCGGCATAGAAACATGCTGCAAATACATAAAAACTACTCTGGAACTGCATATCATGGGCCCTGCAGCCGCATCCGTTTTCTAAAAAAAACGACAACCCGAAATTTTGACAGTGATTCATTTATCTGATATTGCTTATGGCTATACAAAACATTGAAATAAAGGCCAGATGTGAGCAGCAGGACAACGTCAGGCAATTCCTGAAGGAGAACAAAGCTGTGTACAAAGGAACAGATCATCAGATTGATACCTATTTTCATGTTTCGCAGGGGCGCCTGAAACTTCGCAAAGGCTCTGTCGAGAATAACCTGATCTATTATAAGCGTACCGACTCGGCAGGACCCAAAAATTCCCGGGTGCTGTTATATCCAGCCGAAGGGGATTCTGCTCTCGGGCAGTTGCTGGCTGATGCCCTTGGCACTCTGGCTGTAGTTGACAAAAAACGGGAAATCTATTTTATCGATAATGTAAAGTTTCATATCGACAGTGTTGAGACTCTTGGTTCTTTTATAGAAATCGAAGCTATCGACCGGGACGGGAGTATCGGTATTGAAAAGTTGCGGCAACAGTGTGATTACTATTTGAATAAACTTGGCATTTCGGACGATCAGCTGGTACCGGTATCATACAGTGACATGCTGCTTGACAAGAAGTGATGCTGCCAGTCGGTTATGCCGTGCCCGGATTGATAATAAACTCCCCGGGTACTGCGATATCACGGATTCCAAGTCCGAACAGGGCGTAGTCAAACCGGGCAGGGTCGTGGGGATCCAGCCGCTTGAGCATATCCGTGAGCTCACGCACGGCTTTCCAGTCATTGGCTCTGCGTGTCACAAGGCCGAGCAGTCTGCCAAAGCGTCCGGCATGCACATCCAAAGGAATCATCAGTTCCGAAACCGGCATAAAAGACATCGTGCCGGGATCAACACAGCTGTTTTTCCGGATGGTCCAGCGCAGAAAAAGCCAGAGCCGTTTGCAGGAGCCGTTTTTCTGAGGTGTGGCGATGTGCTTCCGAACCCGGACAGGCGATCCGGGGATCGCAGTAAAAAAGCGGTTATGGAATTCGGACAGGAAAATACGGGCAAGTTTATCGCTGTCATCTTTTCTGACCGAAGCGGATCCAGAATAAGGCAGGACTTGAGACTGCGCAAAATCATAACAGCTCTTCCAGAACCGCTCGAATGTCCCGTATTCATGCACGATGGATGAAAGCGCTCTGAGAATCCATCGGATATCATCAGCAGTAAAGGTGCGATGCCGGAATCCATTCAGGCGTGATTCATCCGTCGCAGTTAAATTTCCTATGAAGTCGGCCGGATGCGTTCCAAACCGGTCAATCAGGTTGTCAACCTTGGCCATAACGATATCACGCCTGCCCCAGGCCATCAGTGCGGCAAGAAACCCTGCCAGGTTCCGGTCCTCCGTTTCATCATACTTGTACATGAAAGCGACCGGATCAGAAGCGATATAACCGGGTTCCTCTACCTGTCGGGCCACAGGTAGCAGAAACTCTGCCAGGCGGCTAAGCCGCTGCTCCGGAATCTGTAAAAGCTTATACTGCCGGGTCATTTTGCTCTATATGAAACCAGTTTTTCAGTGATTTTCCGGTTGGCTTTAGGAAATGCGAAACGAACAAGCTCCCCGGGGGCCACCCATTTTACCGGCTCACCATTTCTGGCTTCCGGATTCTCTGAAAGACCGTCAAGTTCCGCAAAAAAGGCATGCAAGGTGATGGTAAAGTGACTATACGCATGCCTGATGACCTCGAATGGTTTCTTCTCAACCATGACCCGGACACCAAGTTCTTCGTTCAGCTCTCTTTTTACTGTTTCCCGCAGGCTTTCCCCCGGTTCCTGTTTGCCGCCCGGAAACTCCCAAAGCCCGCCAAGCATTGCATTTTCCGGCCGCCGGGAAATAAGCATCCTGTTATTCGCATCTCTGATAACACCGACGGCAATATGATGATGAGGACGTTTTTTTGCAGGGGATTTGTAAGGGATATCTCCTGTGCGGTTCCGGTGGTATGCCTGACAGCTGTTTTGAAGCGGACAATCATGACATGCGGGTGACCGGGGAGTACAGATGGTTGCCCCGAGCTCCATCACTGCCTGGTTGAATGTACCCGGCCGGGCACGGTCAAGCAGATCTGCAGCCAGGATTTCAATTCGGTCCCGGGTACTTTGAAGGCGGATATCATCCTCAATGTGATACAAACGGGATATGACACGCATGACATTGCCGTCCACTACAGGAGCCGGATAATTGAAAGCGATACTCATGACCGCAGCGGCAGTGTACGGACCGACTCCCCTGAGCGAAATCACATCCTGGTAGTCGGTGGGAAAAGATCCGTCATGCTCATCCACGATTTGCTTCGCCGCCTTATGCATATTTCGTGCGCGAGAGTAATATCCAAGTCCTTCCCAAAGCCGCAGAACTTCGTCCAGACCGGATGAAGCCAGTGAAGCGGCATCCGGATACCGTTTCGTAAAACGCTCGTAATAGGGAAGCGCCTGGTCAACCCTGGTCTGCTGAAGCATGATTTCCGAGATCCAGATCAGGTACGGGTCGGAAGTGTTTCTCCAGGGCATCTCACGCCTGAACCGGTGATACCAGCTGATAAGTCCGGCAATATCGGGTTCCGGGGTCCCGGAAGGTTTTTTACCGTCATCATGACTCGTCACGATCAAGCTCAATTACATTAATGGTAACTTCCTGAGAGGCAGCGGCTCCATACTGGTCTGTGGCAATTACCTCAAATGAATGTTCGCCGGTCTGACGCCGGGATGGTGTCCATTCAAACTTTCCGGACCGTTCGTCAAGCTTTGCTCCGTCAGGAAGGTCCACGCCGATATAACGGATCAGGTCAGCATCCGTCCCGTCTGGATCAGATGCCTGGATGGAAATGGAAAACTCCTCATTTACAGGTATGGACAGCGGCCGGATGGAACTGAAGCGGGGAGGGTTATTGAATGGTCTGATGGTGACCTGAAAAGATGTGCTGTCGCTCTGCCCGTCGGGAGTGCTTGCAATGACTGATATCCGGTGCGAACCGACATCCGATGATGAAGGTTGCCAGTACAGGCTGTTGCCCTGAATCTGTATGCCATCAATGTTGGAGCGTTGCTGAAACCGGATGTTATCAACGGAATGTTTGCTTTCCGTATCAAGTGCAACGAGCAATGGCCGCGGATAAGGGATGATCTTGTCATTGATAGACGTAATTTTCAGAGATTCGTCGACATCCTCTTCCTGTTGACCGGCGGCCCGGCTGGTATCATCTTCAAAGGTTGCGATCTCTCCGGCATCCTCCCATCTGCTGAATTCGCGGTAGTCACTGATCCAGATCTGACCTTTCAGGGTTGTGATGTGATTTCCGGCGTCGGGATCATCACGAAAGAGGGTCGGACGCAAACCCTGTCCGGCGATCCACAATCGGTTGCTCTCACCCCTCAGAAAGTAGTGATCATTCCAGTACTCGAGGCCGCTGACAGCTTCATCGATACTGAAAAGTTCGTCAGACCGGCCGTCGGTGCGAACCCGGTAAAGCGTGCCGCCCGAGGTGGACATGTAAAGTCTGCGCTCGATATTATGAAGCTTGCTGGCATTCCCGGGCAGTTCCTGTTCGAAATGACCGGACAATTCCCCGTTTTCATAATCAAAAACATGGAGTTTGTTCCGGCTGTCAAGTGCAAACAGCTGGTCGGACACCCGCGCCAGTGATTTTATGGCATGTTCATGGCGGAAAACAGTTTCCGGATCGCTGTCGACCGATTCGGATGATTCGAGTGAAAGCTTGCAGATACCATCCGGGCAACCGGCAATAAACAGATCGTTTTCCATTCTCAAGACATCTTCAGGGTTGAAATCCAGTCGTGCAGATGAATAGACTCCCAGTACGGATGTTGGTTCGATGACGGTCAGTCTATTATCCTTGCCAAAGAGGTAGGAGAATCTGATGTCGGTTACCAGCCGGTCCCCCCGGTCGGAAAGACCCGATGAAGAATACAGCCACTGCAGAGAATCGGCTTTGGCCCGAAACACAACCAGTCCTTCCCGTTCGGAAAGCACGTAGAGATGGGCTTCGCTGCTGGTTACGGCTTTAATGCCCGGGATTTCCATTAACGTCTCGATGTTTTTGACAAGATTGGGTCTGGCATGAGAGTCAAAACCGGAAGAGATGATTAAAAGCAGGCAGACCAGGAGGGAAGAAAAGAGTGTAACAGGTTTGGCCGGTAATGTTTTCATGATAAGCTTTATAACCAGTGATGTTTTTTATACCAGTGAATTGTATTTGAAATACCTTCCTGAAGGGATGTTTTTTGACGGAAGTCCAGATCCGACTTTGCTTTTTCAACCGAGCAGGTCCATTGCATGCCCAATTCCCTTGCTTTGTCACGATTTATAACGGGATAACGCCCGATTAATGATGCACTCTTTTCAGCTATACTGCCGATGTGTTCCACCAGTCGTGGCTTAACTGTAAAAGGGAATATTTTATGCTCAAAAGCAATCTCTGTGGCCTTGCGGATTTCATCCCAGGTGTAGATCTCTTCACTGGAGATGAAATATGTGCTTACTCCCGGGGTTTTATTCCGGGCGGCGAGCAAAATGCCTTCAATGAGATCATTCACGTGAATCAGGGAAATTTTCCCGTTTTTGTTGCCGATGATTGGGAACAGTTTCCAGGAAGCCATCTGAAAGACACTGAAAATCTGATCTTCACGGGGTCCGTATACAGCAGGTGGTCTGATAATGGACACGGAAATACTTTCATCGGCAGTATCATGAATCATCTCCTCCATGCGTTTTTTAGATTCACCGTATCTGGTGACAGGCATCAGCGGATCCGATTCGGTCAGAGGGCGGCTGAAACTGGGTCCGCATGCAGCAAGAGATGACAATACGACCAGTTTCGGTACTTTGTACTTCATACACAAACGCAGTACATTTTCAGTAGCCTCTACATTAGCCTTGTCAAATGTACGCTGGTCCGGTGCTTTCACCATACCGGCAATATGAAAAACCACATCAGATCCATCGATCCCCTCCCGTAATGCAGGGAGATCCTGAAGACTGCCCTTAATAATTTTTATATCTTTGTCATGCAGCCACTTGCTGTCACCCCGGATGAGACAGAAAATCTGATCATTTTGACGTTTCAGCAGTTGATCTGTAAGATGACTTCCTATAAATCCGGTTCCACCTGTTACAAAAGCTTTCATGAAAAATTTGTATACTTCCGGTACTTTTTAAAAGTTGACTCCTGGTTTTTCAAAAAAACCATAATGTGTTTCCGGAGAATGAGCGTCATTGCTGCCGGAATAAATTCTAAACCAATGCTGGAATATATCGCGATCCGAACAGGGAATAAAGCGGGGAATCCTGTTATCACAGATAAATAATGTAATGCCAAAGCCTCGAATTGCAATTTTTACCGGCAACTATAATCATATTCGAGACGGTGTGTCAAATACATTGAACCGGCTGGTTGGTCACCTTGAGAGCAAGGGATACCCGGTTCTTGTGTTCGGGCCGTGGACTCCCGTTCCCGCTATGGAGCATGTTGGCAATTTTGTTCCCGTTTACGCTATTCCCGCACCAGGACGAGCTGATTACCGCATTTCACTCGGGTTCCCGGAAACCGAGCGCCAAAAACTCAGGGATTTCAAACCCGATCTGATTCATATTGCAACACCCGATATCCTCGGCCTTCATGCACTTCGGTTTGCAATGAAAGAGAATATCCCGGTTGTGACCTCGTATCACACACATTTTTCAAGCTATCTGAAGTATTACGGGCTTGGTTTTCTGGAGAAGTTGCTGTGGGTTTATCTGCATTGGTTCTATGAAAAATGCGAACAGTTGTATGCACCTTCCGAATCCATGATTGATGAATTGAAACGGATTGGTGTCAGAACAGAAATGAAGCTCTGGACCAGGGGAGTGGATACCTCACTGTTTCATCCACGAAACAGAAGCGAGGAATGGAGAAGGAAAAATGGTTTTCAGGAGGATGACATAGTAGTCACTTTTGTGTCCCGGCTTGTATGGGAGAAGAACCTGGAAGTTGTTGCTTCCGTTTTCAACAGAATCATGAACAGCAATAAATCCATACGCACCCTTGTCGTAGGTGACGGCCCGGCAAGAGATGAGTTTGCTCAAAAGGTTCCGGGAACGGTATTTACCGGATATCTTGGCGGTGTGGACCTGGCCAGGGCATATGCAAGCAGTGACATTTTTTTCTTTCCTTCAGACACCGAGTCCTTTGGAAATGTAACACTTGAAGCGATGTCCAGCGGTTTGCCTGCCGTAGTTGCAGAAGCTGTTGGCAGCAGATCCATTGTAAAAAATCATATTAACGGATTTCGAACCGAACCGGATGACAAGAGCGGATTTGCAGAATTCCTCCTTGAAATAAGTGTTAATCAGACGTTGCGCAGAGAAATGGCAGAGGCCTCACGGCAGCATGCCGAACTGTATGACTGGAGCCGGATACTGGATCAGTTGCTCCTCTATTATGGTGATGTGTTGAAAAGAAAAAATAACTGACGGGTTTGATTTTTTCCCAAAAATGATAAGTTCAGTTGTAATGGAATGATTCGATGCCGATAATTGATTGCGTATTATCCGCATTATTAGTTATTTTTAAAGCTTTATATAGCTCAATGCATACATAATAAATGGCTCGATCCGATCATAGTATTAATTCTGCTGACATCTTTGCAAAAGCCCATCAGTTTACAGCTGCAGATGAGGTTAAGGCGAAAGGATTATACCCCTATTTCAAACCCCTGACCGACACTGACGGCAATGTTGTTGTTATTGAAGGCAGGGAAGTCATTATGGCAGGTTCCAACAACTACCTGGGGCTTACCAATGACACCAGGCTCATGGAAGCTGCTCAAAATGCGATCAGCAAATACGGAACCGGCTGTACCGGGTCACGGTACTTGAACGGAACTCTTGATCTGCATCTTGAGCTGGAAGAAAAGCTTGCGAAATTCATGCGCAAGGAGAACTGCGTTCTCTTCAGTACCGGCTATCAGACCAATGAAGGATCTATCCAAACCATTGCCGGAAGAAATGATATCATTTTTTCTGACAAGGATAATCATACCTGTATAGTTGTCGGCACGCTGAGTTCTAATGCCAGGACCGTTCGCTATCATCACAACGATATCGCACATCTTAAAAAACTGATGGAGCGGGAAGATGCTTCGACCGGGAAAATCATTGTGAGTGACGGTGTGTTTTCCATGTCCGGCACACTTGCTAAAGTACCCGAACTTGTGGCACTGGCCAAAGAGCACAATGCCCGGGTTTATCTCGACGACGCCCATGCTATCGGTGTTATCGGTGAAGGCGGGCGCGGATCAGCTTCGGCTTTTGACCTTCTTGATGATGTTGACCTTATCAGCGGCACCTTTTCAAAGTCATTTGCATCACTTGGTGGATTCCTCGTCGGGGAGCGTTCCGTGATAGAGTACATCCGCCATCACTCTCCGGCCCATATTTTCAGTGCTTCCATGCCTCCGGCCAATGTGGCGACCGTTCTGAAAGCCCTCGAAGTACTTCAGGAAGAGACCTGGCGTCTTGAAAGGCTTGAAGAAATTTCCAATTACATGAGAAACGGTTTAAAAGAGCACGGCTTTAACATCTGGACGAGTGAATCCCCGATTATTCCCGTGGTTATCGGCGGTTTAATGGACTGTCTGGAATTCTGGAGGGACTTGTTTGACGAGGGGGTTTATGCCAATGCTGTCGTTCCGCCTGCTGTTCCAAGAGGCCAGTCGCTCATACGCACCAGTTACATGGCCACGCACACCAATGATCAGCTGGACAATATCCTTGATGCTTTCCGCAAAGTAGGCATTAAAAGGGGGATCATTGACCATAACGGACATTCTCTTATAGAGGTCTGATCAGTGGAACCAGTGCGCGAGAAGCATACAAAAAAAAGTGAAGAGAGCGGTAGTGACAGGCCGTCTGTTGCAAAAATGGATTTGCAGGGTGTCGTATTTGTTACCACAGAAGCAGAAAAAAAAGAATTTCTTGAATTTCCGTACCGTCATTATGCCGATGATCCCAACTGGACTCCCCCGTTAAAAATTCAGCAGAAAGAGCTGATAGACACGCGTAAAAACCCGTTTTACAAGGAAGCAGAAATTGCTCTTTTCCTGGCCTATCATAATGGAATACCGGCCGGACGAATAGCCGCGATCCACAATCATGCATATAATCGCCATAACAATGACAGCGCCGGCTTTTTCGGATTTTTTGAATGTATTCAGAATCAGTTTGTAGCTGATTTGCTGTTTCGGGTGGTCAGCGACTGGCTGCGTGAACGTGGTTGTACTAAGCTTCTGGGACCTATGAGTCCTGGTCTGCTTGATGAAATTGGGATTCAGGTCGATGGTTTTGATAAATACCCTGCAATCATGATGCCACACTCCAAACCTTGGTATGATCATCTGATAAAAAATGCAGGTTTGTCAAAAGAAATGGACCTTTTTTCATATAAGGTTACACAGGACTCCGTATCACATGAGCGGATGGACCGCGCGGTTGAAATTGTAAGGAAAAGAACACCGGGGCTTTCCATCCGCAAGGTCAACCTGAAGAATTTTGACCAGGAAGTGGACACGATACACCAAATTTTTAACAAAGCATGGTCAAAAAACTGGGGTTTCTACGAGATCAGTAAAGACGTGCTGGTGCATCTTGCAAAAGATATGAAAATGATCATTGATACGGATTTTGCTCACGTTGCAGAAATCGACGGGAGTCCTGTTGCGTTTTCAATAGCTCTGCCTGATTACAATCAGGTCTTCCGGAAAATGGACGGCACGCTGTTTCCGACCGGGTTTCTGAAGTTGCTGTGGCACAGAAGAAAAATCAATGCCATCAGAACAGCCCTGATGGGCGTATTGCCGGAATATCAGGGTCGCGGGATAGATGCTCTTTTAACAAGGGAGTCCATCGTAAACGGGATGAAACGAGGCTTTTATTCATCGGAAGTTGGATGGCTCCTTGAAACCAATACCGGAATTTTAAGAGTGGTTGAGCGGCTCGGTGCACAAAGGGAAAAAACCTACAGGCTTTATGGCCGGTCGCTGGTGTAGAAATCGCTATTAATTGATGCAGGATTGATTTCCCTCACATACGGGATCATGGTATCTGAAGATACCCTGTTTGCACAGTTGCAGTTACATCAGGGCTTGGAGAATCCCCGATGATTTGTAAAAGTTTATATTTTTGCATTACTTACTTCACTTGTGAGATTATTTTGGTTACTGTTCGAATCAACAAATGAACTATGTCTGTAAAAATGCCTGCCAAGATACCATCGCTGGTTATGAACAACTCTGAATTCAAGATTCGCTCAACTCCGATATCTGCTTTCACTAAAGAGGAGCTGCTGGCCGTATACCGCAATATGCTGCTTGTCCGAAGACTGGACGAGAAGATGCTGATTCTGCTCAAACAGGGCAAGGGACATTTTCACATCGGCTGCTCCGGCCACGAGGCCATTCAGCTTGCGGCAGCCATGACATTGAAATCCAAAACAGACTGGGCATATCCGTATTATCGCGACCTGGCATTTTCTGTTGGCCTGGGACTCACTTCCCGTGATATTCTTTCTTCGCATCTGAGCAAAGTAACAGATCCTTCGGGAGGCCGCCAGATGCCTTCTCACTATAACAGCAGGGAACATAAGATTGTCTCTGTTTCCAGTGCCATCGGAGCAAATTTTCTGCCCGGGCTCGGGACAGCCCAGGCATCGCAGTTTCTTGAGAAAGATGAAGTCATTTATATTTCAACAGGCGAAGGCGGTACGTCACAAGGTGTCTTTTTTGAATTGCTTAACTGGGCAACCCGCTGCAGGGCTCCGGTTGTGATCGTTGTTCAGGACAACAAGTATGCAATAAGTGTACCCGTAGCAGAGCAGACCAGTAATAACAGCATTTCAAAAACAGTCAGAGGATTCGAAAATCTCGAAATTTTCGAGGTTGACGGTACCGATCTGATGAATTCACACGCAGCTATGAAAAAAGCAGTTGGCCGGGCCAGAAAGGGAGAAGGGCCGTCGCTTGTTCATGCCCATGTGGTCAGATTGCTGCCACACTCATCATCCGACGATCAGAATAAATACAGAGATGCCGGGGATCTGGAAAACGATCGCAGGCACGACCCGATAGAAAAGCTAAAACAGCGTCTGCTATCTTCCGACATGGGCACCGAAAAAGAGCTGGATGATCTGAAACAGGAGGTCTTTGAGCAGGTCGAGGCCGATACAGCCTGGTGTGCTAAACAGGATGATCCAAAAGCCGAAGAGGCCTTGCTGCACGTACTTTCTGAAAATCCACCAGAGCATGAATATGAGAAAGGCACTCCCTCAGGTGAACCCGTTGTCATGGTTGATGCCATAAATCATGCCATGAAAGAGGAGATGGAGCGTGATGATAATGTTCTGGTATTCGGACAGGATGTCGCCGGGGGGAAAGGGGGTGTTTTTACCGCAACCCGGGGCCTGACAGAGAAATTCGGTGAACGACGGTGCTATAACTCACCGCTGTCAGAAGCATCGATACTTGGAACCGCCTGCGGTCTGGCCGTCCGGGGATTGAAACCGGTTGCGGAGATTCAGTTCGGAGACTATATCTGGCCCGGCATGGAGATGATCAAAAACCAGATCGACTCTCTTCGCTATCGCTCAAACAACCATTTCAGCTGCCCTATGGTCATAAGGGTTCCCATAGGCGGATATATTCACGGCGGACTATGCCACAGTCAGAATATCGAGGCAACGTTTGCCCATTTCCCGGGATTCAGAGTTGTCATGCCAAGCAATGCTTCTGATGCAAAAGGTATGCTGAAAACAGCTATAAGAGGTGATGATCCTGTTATATTTCTGGAGCACAAAGCTCTTTACAGGCAAGGATTTGCGCGCCGGCCGGAACCTGACTCCAATTACCTGGTGCCACTGGACAAGGCCGCTGTTGTACGTAAAGGGAGTGATGTTACGGTGGTCACCTACGGCGCAATGGTTCAGAAAGCACTGCTTGCAGCCAGAAAGTTTTCAGAAGCCGGCACAGAGCTGGAAGTCATTGATATCCGTTCCATGCTTCCCCTGGATATGGATACCATCCTTGCTTCTGTATCAAGGACAAACCGTGTTCTTGTCCTGCATGAAGATTACGAATACCTCGGTATGGGCGCCGAGATTGCCGCCCAGATTGCGGACAAGGTTTTTACCGCGCTGGATGCCCCTGTAAAGAGAGTTGCCGCAAAGTTTTCGCCTATTCCCTATGCCGCTCAGCTCGAGGATTATGTGCTTCCTAATGATAATGACATCCAAACGGCTCTTGAAGAGCTGATTCATTATTAATTCATTTATTATCCGCATATTTGCAGCTGAAGTAACCATACGTTAAACTGTTTACAATTACGGACTTGATCATGACAAAATTCAGAATTGAAAAAGATTCAATGGGCGAGGTGAAAGTACCTCAGGATGCCTACTATGCGGCTCAGACACAACGGGCCAAAGAAAATTTTCCCATCAGTGAAATGCGCTTTGACCGTGCGTTCATCCAGGCAGTCGGATATGTGAAACAGGCCTGTGCCATGGTCAATGATGACCTGGGCATGCTTCCTGACAATGTGGCTAAATATATTGTCAAAGCTTCCCAGATGGTTGTTGATGGAGAGCTGGATGATCATTTTGTGGTTGATGTCTTTCAAACCGGATCCGGTACATCCACAAACATGAACGCAAATGAAGTTATTGCCAATCGTGCCAACCATCTTGCGAGTCAGGACGGTGTCGATGTAAAAATCCATCCAAATGATCATGTGAATTTTGGGCAAAGTTCAAATGATGTTTTCCCGACAGCTATTCGTGTATCGGCGCTTCTTGCAGCCAGGCAACAGCTCATTCCTGCACTTGATCATCTCAGGAAAGCTTTTTACGACAAGGGACAGGAATATGCCGATGTCGTAAAAACGGGTAGAACTCACCTCATGGATGCAATGCCTCTGACCATACCCCAGCAGTTCGGTGGATATGAAAGGCAGCTCAGACTCGGTATTGAGCGGATTGATTCGGCGCTTGAAAGATTGCGCGAACTCCCGCAGGGAGGGACGGCCATCGGTACCGGTATTAATACACATGAAGAGTTCGGCAAGCGATTTGCTCAGAAAATTTCTGAACTGACAGGCGAATCCTTCACCGAAGCCATTGATCATTTTGAAGCCCAGGCTACCATTGATGCTCCTGTTGAGACCAGCGGCCAGTTGAAAACCATTGCTGTCGGACTGATGAAAATGGCTAATGATCTGCGCTGGATGAATTCAGGGCCGAACAGCGGACTTGGAGAAGTACAGCTCAAGGCGCTCCAGCCCGGCTCATCCATCATGCCCGGAAAGGTGAATCCGGTGATTGAAGAGTCTGTAACCATGGTTTGTGCCCAGGTCATTGGTAACGACAGCACCATCATGATTGGCGGACAGTCCGGCAATTTCGAGCTGAATGTCATGCTTCCGGTTGTCGGGTATAACCTGAATCAAAGCATCGTTCTGCTTGCCAATGCAGCGCGGAATTTTGCAAATCAATCCGTTTCCGGTCTGATTGTTAAAAAAGAGGCGATTGCTGACAAGGTAGGAAAGAACCCCATACTGGTAACGGCGTTGAACCCGGTTATCGGTTATGACAAGGCAGCGCAGATAGCAAAGAAGGCATTTGCTGAAAATCGTTCTCTGAAAGAAGTTGCGATTGAAATGACTGATCTGAGTGAAGAGGAGCTGGACAAAGCTCTTGATCCCATGAAAATGACCAAAGGGGGCTTTACCGAGTAAGATCCGTCTTTTTTCAGATTTGCCTTCAGCGGGAGAAGCTGAAGCATTGATTATAATCCGGACCCGGCCTGTGTGCCGGCTCCGGATTTTTTTATCTAATCAACCGGCAAACCAGCAGTCCATTTACATTTGCTACCAGACGAGCCAGGAGATGAAAAGGTCAAAAAGAATGAAAACCCAGACTGCCGGCAGGTATACCAATGATCCGTACAGCACCTTTCGGGCATTGTCTTTGGTTCTGGCCAGCTGAAACCTGAGGCCAAAATAAAGAAAGAACAGCCCGCTGAGAATCGCTCCGATCAGATAGACCAGTCCGATAAGATCGAGCATGAACAGATAGACACTTGCGGGGATCAGCATCAAAAGACAGCCGGAAATGGTCAGAGCGGAAATGATGCCTTCTTTGTCACTTTCGGGGAGCATTTTGAAGCCGGCTGATCTGTAATCATCATTGCAGAGCCAGGCAATTGCAACAACGTGAGGTACCTGCCACAGAAAAACAATCGCAAACAATACCCAGGCTGCAGGGTCGGAGACGGATCCTGTTGCAGCAGCCCATCCTCCAACCGGCGGGAGCGCTCCCGGAACCGCTCCTACCATCACATTCACAAAAGTGATGCGTTTAAGTGGTGTATAAAAACCAAGGTACAATACCGTTGTAAGAGCAGAGATCAGGCCGGTAAGCGGATTGACGAATATCAGCAGATAAAAGAACCCTGTGATGATGAGTGTGATCGAAAACAAGCAGGCATGTCCGGCAGAAATTTTTTTTGCCGGAAGGGGCCTTTTGACGGTCCGGATCATTTTTTTGTCCAGGTCCCGTTCAATATACTGATTGTGTGCCGCTGTACCTGATGCTATCAGAAAAGTGCCTATTGCCGCATTTACGAAAAGCATAAAGGAAAAACCGGAACCGGCACCCAGTATAAACCCAACACTCATGCTGAAAAGCACCAGAAGTGTTATTCCGGGTTTCGTCAACTCCAGATAATCTGATAGTAAAGTCTGGTTGGTATTGCTTTTCACTTCGGCAGGCTGAGCAGAGGCGGAATTCATTGCAAATGTGACTAATCCACTTAAAAACAAGTTCAAATAATACGAAAAATTCCAGTATTTTCTTTTCAATTTATTGGGCAATTATATTCCATAACAGTGCTCATCAATTCAGTTCATCGGTTACAATGTCAGAGACCACTAATGATGGTCTCTCATCTTTCCATCTGTAAAAAAAATCATATTTAATGTCCTGGCGTTCCGTTTTTTTGCAATTGAATGTTTTTCAGAAAACTGCAGTAATTACCATAGCAGTTACTTTTCTGCTGATTTTTATCGGGGGGCTGGTTCGTGCTTCCGGCGCCGGCCTCGGGTGTCCGGACTGGCCAAAGTGTTTCGGGCTGTGGATACCACCTCTTGATGCGGCTGATCTCCCATCCGGTTACGATCCTGATCAATTCAATGTGTTCAAAACCTGGATGGAGTATGTCAACCGTCTGGTGGGCGTCATCGTTGGTTTTTTGATTTTACTGACATTTGCCTTTTCAACAACATACATCCGGTCAAGGCCTCTGGTCTTCCTTTGTGCAACTGTATCGCTGATTCTGGTTCTGTTTCAGGGATGGCTGGGCGGACAGGTCGTGCAGAGCGGCTTGCAAAGCTGGTTGATTACGCTGCATATGGTTACTGCAGTGCTGATTCTGAACATGCTCATCCTCACGCTTTATCTTTCCGTGAAAGAGCGTTTCGATTTTAGTCTTGAAAGCGGGATTAAACGTCCCCTTGTTGCGGTGCTTGCAGTGCTGCTCCTGGTAACCGTTGCCCAGGTCATTTTCGGTACTCAGGTAAGAGAGGCACTGGAAAGTGTGCGTCAGGTGTATCCCGTGCTGGAGAGGTCAGAGTGGATTGACCGGGTCGGTGCCATAGATTTGGTGCATCGCAGTTTCTCATGGGTTGTTCTGATTATGGTCCTATTGTTTCAGTATATGGTGTGGAAATTCAAAACCGGACCCTACCTTTACATACTAGCTGCCATGACCACAGCTGCTACGCTGATGCAGATCATATTCGGAGCGGGACTGGTGTATCTGGGCCTCCCTCCGTCATTTCAGGTTTTACATTTGTGGGTTGCGGCATTCATGACATCAGTTCCGTTTGTGGCATTATTGATAGTCATTTCATCTGAAGATGAAAAAAAAGGAGTGCATTCCTATGAAAATTGAGGAGTTTTCCAACCGAAGGGATCTTGTTGATAAAATTGGTCGTGCCAAACAAATGGCCGGCGGTTCGCCTGTTATAATTGACCTGGGAGCAGGTCAGGGCGAGCTGGAAGTGTATCCGGCATCCTTGCGCAGCAATCCCAAAGGCGGAGTTTTCATTGCGGGAAAATATAACCTCAGAAAAGCACTGTTCATTCTGGCAGGTGAATCACTGAAGATAATGGAGGAATATGACGGGCGCATCATCGCCCGGTACAGTGATTTTGTTATAAAAAAATGCCGCTGGTCACGGACAATTGCGCGAAAGATCCGGGATACATTTCCGGAATGTGCTCCGGGAACGGGAGATAACGGACAAAATTGGGAAAAAAGCCTGGCTTTTGGTGATGTATTGGGTATGGCCGGACGTGCCCAGCTCAGAGCGTTTTCCGGAAAAGCCGGTCTTGCGTTCTCACGACAATGCATACACGAGCTCAGAGATCTGGATATCCATCCCGAAGATGTCATCGATGTGATTACATTTACCGTATTTCAGGAAGGGTTGCAAACCGGATATGCAGCAGAGGCCTGCCATCTCACATCAGAAGAAGATGTACAGGTGATGCTGGATGCGGGTTATACCCGGTTTTCGGTTGAGCCGGATCAAACGGACCTGTTTGCATGCCGTGAGAAAACAAAACATGAACTTCTGAATCATATGTTCGAAGTTCCCTGGATTGCCCTGCGCGACAAGTTTGAATTAATGCTGCACCGGTACAAGGGGCATCGCATAGAAATTTCTGCTATTGACACATCCGGGCATCCATATGAGGAAGATGAGCCACTTGTTGTCATACCAACGGAATCAGAAGTACTTGCAGCTATTGCCATGTTTGCGGACATCATACTTACTATGGAGGCGATAGAAGCCGTATTTGAAAAAGAAGGAGTAAGGGATAAGATCTGTGTGGATTTGTCATTCAATCGTTCCGGGGAGGTTTTGACTCCGTTTGAGCACTATTTTCTGATGAATGAGCTGCACCGGCATGATGTCCAGCCTGATTTTCTGGGGCCTGGCCGGCCGGATAAAAATCAATGGAAGCTGGCGAATCATACCAATGTCAAAGGTCTATCAGGAGATATTCGTTTCTTTAGTGACAGTCCGCCTGCGGGGTCAGGGTTGACACAGCATGGAATTGTACCTGATATCGGTTACACAACAGCTCTGGAATGTATGATTGAGAAGGATCCTGAGTTGTTTCGAATTATGTGGGATTCATCCAGGAATGTATTTGAAGATGCGAAAAAAGGGTCACATATCTCGCTTGAGATTCATCGGATACCAGGCAGTTCGGAATATCAGGATCCGGAACTGATGCAGCTGCTTCAAGGTGATCAAGCCGAAGAGTTTGTGAAGCTGGCCATGAGCAATGTGCTTTCACTCAAGGATGAACACGGGAAAAGATATCTGCGTCAGTCTCTCATGGATTTTCTGAATGAGCATGAAGACTTGTACATAGCCCGGCTTGCCTCAAAGTATCAATATTGGGTGGATACGTTTTTTGCAGATTAAAAAAGCCCGTCATTCTGTCAGGAATAACGGGCTGATTTTATTACAGGGACATATCTTGTTTGGATAGTTATATTAACACCTTGCAGGTGATAACGTTCCGGCTTGTGCCATTTTTTTCTATTCGTTTTGTAATTGATTACTGCTTTCGTGTTTATCGAAAATAATGGGATCTTCGTACGGCACGAGTTCTTTTTTCCCCTCTTTCACACTGGTAATAAGATCACGGTAGAAATATCCGCTGTTTTTTATGATGCGCTGTTGTGTACTGAAATCAACATGAACTATTCCAAACCGTTTTTCATACCCGAAACTCCACTCGAAATTATCAAGAAGCGACCAGGCATAATATCCTTTGAGAGGAATACCATCAGAAACGGCTTTTGAACACTGTTCCAGATGGTTTTTGAAATAATGAATGCGCCGGTTATCCTTTACGATGCCATTTCCGACTGAATCGGTATATGCACAACCGTTTTCAGTAACATAGAGATCCAGCGGGCCATATCGCTCAAATGCCCATTCAAGTACCTCATACAAACCTTCCGGATAAATTTCCCAGTTCATATCCGTAACCGGAGGTTTTGGCGGCCTGATGCCAACCTCAAGAAATGTGTCAGACTGATGTGCAATACGATTTGGTGAATAGTAATTGATTCCGAGAAAATCAATTTCAGTCGCTGCTTCGCTCCGTTCAGATTCAGTCCAGGCGGGTGTATACCTCCCGAATGCGTGATCTGCAACATCAGGGAAACTGTCTTTTAACCAGGGGTCTAAAAACAGGCGATTATGGTAAGCCTCCATGCGGCTGGTTGCTTCGATATCTTTTTCATCGGATGATGCGGGGATGAAAGGGGAGATGTTGCAGGCCAGACCGACCTCAATGGACTCTGAACATGAGCGTAATGTTTCAACACTCCGGCTGTGTGCCAGGAGAACGTGTTTCCATGCCATTGCGGCATGTGCCGGATCCCTGTATCCCGGTGCATGCTCTCCGGTAACCATGCCAAGATGCAAAAATACCCAGGGCTCATTGAACGTCACCCATAAAGGAACGCGATCAGCAAGACGGGATGCTACAGCCCGGGTATAGTTGGCAAACCAGTCCGGACTCTGCGGATGTGCCCAGCCTCCCTTTGCCTGCAGATGTTCCGGCAGATCCCAGTGATATAGCGTCAGCATTGGAGTGACGTCATACTCAAGCAGACGGTCTGTCAGCTGGTCATAGAAATCCAGTCCTTTTTCATTTGGCGGCCCCTCGCCGGCAGGAAGAATCCTGGGCCATGCTACTGAGAAACGGTATGAATCCAGGTTGAGCCTGCGAATGATTTCCAGATCTTTTTCCCAAAGTTCATAATGATTGCAGGCTATTGTGCCGTTATGACCGTTTTTTACTGCAAACTTCTTCTTGCAAAACGTATTCCAGATGCTTGGTTGTGCACCCTTTGCATGAGGGTGGCCCTCGATCTGAAAACTCGATGTAGCTGAACCAAAAAGGAAATTATCCGGAAAATTTAAACTCATTAGTCAGGAAAAAATGTTGCAAGAAGTATTATTACGTAATGTGTATGTATAATGCAAATAAATGCAAAAATTCATTAAAAGCAAACGGAACGCCCGTGCCGGTTGCCCGGCAGAATGTATGCCGGGACGCTCCGTATTGAAACATTTTGAAGCTCTGCATTAATTCAATATTCCTGCAGACAACGAAACAGATAAATGAATCTGTATAACAAAATTTTTAATGAGCTGGAGCACTTGCTCTGTCTTCTGGAACATCCAGATAGAACCGGGTGCTTTCATCACCAATCATGAGGGTATAGTAGCCACTTTCAATAACATCATCTCCCATCTTGTCTGGATAGTACAGGTGGTCTTCGGGAGTGATCCTGAAAGAAACCGTTTGTGACTCGCCGGGTTCCAGCTCGATTTTCTCAAAATGCTTCAATTGCCGGACAGGGCGTGTAATGATGCTTACCTCGTTCCGGAGGAACCAGAGTACATTCTTCTGCCCTGCCATCGGACCATGATTGGTAACGATTGCTTCAGCAGTCAGATAATCATCCGGACCAATCTCTTCTGAATTAATCTGCAGATCAGAGATCTCAAATTCAGAGTAGCTCAAACCGTGTCCGAATTCCCAGGCTGCGGTAACTCTGTCGGTGTGCTTGTGATCATATGTTGTAAAGTGGCTTGGTTCAGCAGGATATGTGAATGACAGTTTTCCGCTCGGGTTGAACTTGCCGGATATAATATCGGCAACAGCTTCACCGCCCTTGAATCCGGGAAGTCCGGCAAACAGAATGGCATCACTGTTTCTTGCTGACTCCGACAGAACTCTCGGACGTCCGCCGACATATACAAGTACCGCTGGTGTTCCTGTTTCAAGAACGACATCAGCCAGCTCAAGCTGTTCCTCATAAAGTGTAAGATCGTTGATATCACCTATGAATTCGGTATATGGCTCCTCACCGAGTGCCATTATGATAACATCAGCACCCGCAGCCGCATCTTCAAAACGCTGCCGCTCTGAGTCGCCTTCTTCACCAATGGATTCCATAAGGATAACTTCGGAATCACTGAAGGTACTGCTGATGCCGGTATAGATGGTATGGATGTCATCCGGGTACATCTCCTCCGGACCTCCCTGCCACTCGAGGGTCCAGCCACCGCTTAAATCTCTTTTCGAGTCTGCTCTGGGACCGACAACAAGTATCTTCTGTGTTTGATCGATATCAAGCGGCAGAAGGCCGTCGTTGTTTTCAAGCAGCACGAGCGACTCGCGTGCAGATTGCAGAGCTTTTTCTTTATGCTCTTCGGCACCTACCAGATCAAAGAAGTCGGTTGTGGGAAAAGGATTTTCAAAAAGTCCCAGCTTAAACTTGAGCCGCAGCACTCTTCGTACTGATTCATCAATTCGCTCTTCTGTCAGTTTACCCTCTTCTACGAGCTCTTTCATGTGGTAAACAAAGTCGAAAGACTGAGGCGTCATGCTGACATCAATGCCCGCTTTGATGGCAAGATAAGTTGCTTCTTTTTCGTCAACCGCTATATGATGATAATGTTCCTGCTGGAATCCGACCTCATCAAGCTGAGTCAGTTTGATAATATCCGCCCAGTCAGTAAGTATGACGCCTTCAAATCCCATTTCATCTCTGAGCAGGTCGGTGAGCAGGGGTTTGGATGCATGTACGGGAACACCGTTCACCTCTCCACTGTTGACCATGACAGTTTTGATACCGGCATCAACAACAGCCTGGAAAGGCGGGCGATGAACTTCCTGCAGATTTTGCCATGACAAGTCCACCGGAGAACGGTCGTGACCGCTCAATGGTGTTGAGTATGCAATAAAGTGCTTTGCTGTAGCAGCCATTCTGTGCGGGGCAACACGGTCTTCACCTTCGAGTCCTTCCGTATATGCAGCGCCGAGAACAGAAGCCAGGTGGGGGTCTTCCCCGTATGTTTCATAAAACCTCGCCCAGCGTGGATCGCGGCCAATGTCCAGGACCGGTGCAAAATTCCAGTGATGACCGAGGTGCGCGGACTCAAGTACAGTGATTTTTCCCATCTGGCGGGACATCTCTGTGTTGAAGCTGTTGGCCAGGTTAATGTTATGTGGAAAAATGGTGCTTTCAAGCAAATAGCTTGCTCCGTGCATGTGGTCGATTCCGTATATCATCGGAATATCGAGCCGTGATTCCTCAATGACAATTTCCTGCAGCTCGCGTGTGAAATCATACCACCGTTGGGGTGTATCGGCAAATCCGTTCAGGAAAGATCCGATCTGATAGGTTGCAGCTACATTTCGGGCTCTTTCAGGGTCCAGCTCTACTTCATGCTCTCGATCAGTGTTGATTTCTGAAATGTTGATCTGAGTCATCTGCCCGATTTTTTCTTCCAGGGTCATTCGTGAGAGCAAATCCTCAACCCGGTCCTCGATTGGAGCTTCCGGATCCTGATAAACCATGACATCAGAGGATGCCCGGCCAAAAGGGTATACCAGCGCCAGACCGACGATCAGCACCGGTATTATCAAATAGTAACGGTAAGAAGAATGTTGTTTCATATCATTATTCATCTTGGTGGGTAATTATTTCAGTGTAAATATGGAGTCATGTGTATTGTCTCCCGCGTTTTACTTGCATGCAGTGCGGTTTCGCCGGGGTACAACATTGATTTGCCTTGTAATACTGCTGCTGCTTGTGCTTGAATAATAATGCAAAAAAATGAAATAGTAAAAAATATTGCACTGTTAATGAAAAATTATTGTATTGCCGGTATTGCCAGCTCGGTGGATGACCGGGTAGATTTGGGGTTTTGGGTGAAAATACAATTTCTGTCGAAGTCACAGTTGTTGCACATCGGTACCTATCCTGTGCTTCACGGTATAAGTAACAGTAAAATAGTGCTTAGAGGCTTTTCAGGGCAGGTGCGCGCACCAGGTTCGGTTATCTGGCCGGCAGGATGGAACGTGCTCTCATAGCAGGAATTATCATTTTATGATGAAAAAAAATTGCATTGTTTGCGCCAAGATTAAAAATTTTGTATATATTGGTTAAGAGTGAGCCTGCACTGAGATGAAGCACCTGGTGAATGTTCTGGAAACGGGATTATCATCAAAAAATGGCCGCTCCTTTGCTCTCCGTGCAAAAGATTCAAAACGGATTATGTTATTACGCTACCTTAATCAGATAAATCAAAAATTAAACCAGCATGCACAGATACAAATCATTATTACTAATCTTAATTGCGGTGATGCTAGTCGGTGCTGTTAATTATGCCGATGCACAGACCGTAAGAGGTACCGTTGTTGACGCAGAAACCGGTGAAGAGCTGATCGGTGTCAACATCGTGTACGAGGATACCGATATTGGTACGGCAACCGGCACTAACGGCGAGTTTTCACTTTCTGTTCCGGAGCTGTCGGGCACCCTGACCTTCCGCTATGTCGGTTTCGTTACAAAAAACGTGGAAATTGACGGACGTGAAGAGATCACTGTCAATCTGGAACCCGATATCATTTACGGTGAAGAAATGATCGTTGTCGGTTATGGCTTGCAGCAGCGAAGCCTTGTTACCAGCGCTATTTCACGTATGGAAGCCAGAGAAATTGAACAGGCTGCACCGCTGCGCGTCGAGCAGGCACTGCAGGGAAGAACTGCAGGTGTAACCGTTATGCAAAACTCAGGCCAGCCGGGTTCCGGTGCAACTGTCCGGATTCGTGGTATCGGTACTACAGGTGATGCCGAACCTCTTTATGTTGTAGACGGGATGCCGGTTGGCGGCATTGACTACCTGAACCCTGCTGACATTCAGTCCATAGAGGTCCTCAAGGATGCCTCTGCTACTGCCATCTACGGTGCCAGGGGTGCCAACGGAGTTGTGATGATCACAACCCAGGAAGGATCACCCGGACCCATGCAGGTCAGCTACAACGGCTATGTCGGCTTTCAGAACCCCTGGAGAGAGACAAACCTGCTGAACGCTCCGGATTATATGAAAATCATGAATGAAAGTTATGCCAATGACGGGCGAACTATTCCATTTCCTGACATCGATGACCGAATCAGTGAAGTAGGGCAGGGTACAGACTGGCAGGATGAGGTGTTCTTTTACAATGCTCCGGTGACCGATCACACGCTGCGTTTTTCCGGAGGTTCGGAAACATCCACCTACTCCGCATCCATGTCATACCGGCAGCAGGATGGTATTGTGGCTGAAGGCAAGTCCAACTTTGAGCGACTTTCTTTCCGTGTTAATTCGGATCATACCCGTGGCCGTCTCAATTACGGGACAAGAATGACCTACACCAACAAGACTACCCGCGGTATCGATCCCAACGAAGAGTTCGGCGGCATCATGGCACGGGTCGCAAATATCGATCCGGTAACACCGGTGTATGATGAAGACGGTAATTTTGCCGAGTCCCCCTATGCATCTCAGGAAGTTGTCAATCCGGTCGGTGCTATCGATATCATCAATTCCGAATGGAACGAAAACAAATTTGTTGGCGGTGTCTTCGGTAACTTCAACATCACCGACAGGCTGAGTGTTCGATCAACGCTTGACCTTGACCTGGCTTATGGTGACAGCCGGACATTCATTCCGATTTATGATCTTGGAGGAAATGAGTCCAACAGCACGACTACTGTGAGCCAGGAACGGAATGAGTGGTTTACCTGGCAGACAAGCCACACGATCCGCTACCAGGATCAGATTTCTGACCACAATTTCAGTTTGCTTGGCGGATTTGAGCTTTTGGACTACCGTAACGAGTACCTCGGCGGAACAGCCTATGACCTGACCATGGAAACCTATGACAATGCATGGCTTTCTGTTGGCACAGACGAAGAAAATCAGACCAATTTCGGCGGTCAGGGTATTGAATCGCTGGCATCATTTTTCGGCCGGGTAAATTACGATTACGACAACCGGTATATGTTTGAAGGTGTTCTGAGGTTTGACGGTTCTTCCAAGTTCGGACCTGATAACCGATGGGGAACGTTTCCTGCCTTCTCACTTGGCTGGGTTCTCTCCCGTGAGGATTTTCTCAAAGATAATGATTTCATCAGCTTTCTTAAGCTTCGCGGAGGCTGGGGACGTAACGGAAGTGACAACATCGGACAGTTTACCTACACCCCGCTGATTACAACACACGCCGGCTACGGTTTCGGGATGGATCCGTCTGTAGTAACAGGAGCCTATCCTTCACAAATTGCAAACCCGGCTCTGAAATGGGAGCGCTCGGAACAGACGAGTGTCGGACTTGAAACGGCATACCTGGATCACAGGGTATATTTCAACCTTGACGTTTACGACAAGCGAACCAAAGGCCTGCTCTTGTCCGCTCCGATTCCAGCGTTTATCGGAAATGCTCCTCCCACAATCAATGGCGGGAACATTCAGAACAGAGGAGTTGAAATCGAGGCCGGATACCGTCAGATCCTGGATGACTGGCAGTTCAACTTCAGCCTGACGGGTACCATCAACCGCAATGAGGTTACCTCTATTGACAATGAAGAGGGACGACTTTTCGGAGCCGGCGTTTCCACTGCTATGGATCATGTGGCCATGGCCATGGAAGGTGAGCCGATTGCTTTCTTCTGGGGATATGAAACGGCAGGAATTTTCCAGACTCAGCAGGAAGTTGAGGACCACGTAAACTCCGAAGGTGAAATAATACAGCCCGATGCGCGTCCCGGTGACCTGATCTTTGTTGACCAGAATGATGACGGTCAGATTACTGATGAAGATCGTGTCAAAATCGGAAATCCCTATCCTGATTTCACGATGGGTCTCAATATTGACATCGATTTCAGAAACTGGGATCTGAACATGTTCTGGTACGGGTCATTCGGCAATGACATTTTTACCGGTGGAAGACGACGCCACGATCTTTCCATGCCGAACTGGCAGGATGATGTACTAGATCGCTGGACCGAAGAAAATCCGTCCACTGATCATCCAAGAGTTACAATCGATGATCCGAATGGAAACTATGTCCGACCATCCGATTTCTTCATTGAAGACGGATCATATGTGAGACTGCGAAATATCAGCCTTGGCTACACTCTGCCCGGCAGCTTTACGGACATGATAGGTGCAAGCAGGCTGAGAGTGTATGCAGCTGCGCAGAATCTGCTGACATTCACCGGCTATTCCGGACATGATCCTGAAATCGGCTCCAGCTGGGCGCTTGATGTGGGTATCGACCGTAACATCTATCCGCAGGCCCGCACCATCACCATGGGTATCAACCTCGATTTTTAATCATTAATTCAAAGCTGTTATGAAAAGACTAACGTTAATTATTACTCTCTTTGGCCTGTTGCTGCTTTCCGGCTGTGTTGATGATTTCCTTGAGCACACGCCGCCGGTTGAGCGAACCCAGGACAATTTCTTTCAGTCTGAAAGGGATGCCCAGCAGGCCCTGTTCGCCGTCTATGAAGTGCTGACCTTCCATCATGGACGAGACAATCAAGGCTTTCACCCGTTCGATCTCATCTCCAATGTACTTTCGGATGATGCTTTCGGCGGTGGATCCGGTCCGGGTGACCAGCCTGAAATACTCGAGTTCAACCGGCATAATATTTCCGTAACCAACGGTAAGGCTCTCGGAATCTGGTCTGACCGCTTTACGGGAATCTACCGGGCAAATTTGCTGCTCGACAATATCGATGATGTTTCTTTCGACAATGAAGAGACCCGGGCAATCATGGCTGCAGAGGCTCGCTTCCTGCGTGTTCTGTTCTACTATGACCTGGTTCGCTTCTTTGGCTATGTTCCGCTTGTCGAGCGGCCGCTGGTAGCTGAAGATATCCGTATCCCCCAGGACGATCCGGACGATGTCTACAATTTCATGATTACCGAATTGCTGGATATCATTCCCGATCTTCGTGATAACATCCCGTCCAATGAGATGGGAAGAGCATCCTCATGGGCTGCGAAGTCCATGCTTGGCCGTATTTTCCTGTACCACAGGGATTATGCGCAGCCGGTGCTTGGTGTCGGCAACCCGCCGGTAAGTGAATCCGAGGTAATTGGACACCTTGAAGATGTGATCAACAACAGCGGTCATGAACTGCTGGATGATTTTGCTGATCTCTGGGGCACTGACGGAAACAACAACAATGAGGCCATTTTCTCGGTTCAGCACATCGAAACCTCATTTGGTGACTGGGGCTTTCTGAACGGATCGATCGGCAACTGGGCATCCCAGATGACAGGTCTGCGTGGTGTCGGTTTTCATCCGGAGTATATCTCTGGGTGGTCTTTCCAACCCGTAACAGGCGACCTGGCGGAATCATTTGATGAGGATGCAGATTCACGCTATTTCGCGAGTATCCTGGATCCGGTTGAGGAAGGAGTAAATCACGACGCAGACGGAATGCATCAATGGCGTGGATTCGCGTTCAAGAAGTTTTATCCTCGTCGTGCTGACCTCCCATCCGTCAATCTAGAATTCAACTGGCCTTACAACCGTCCGGTTATCCGTTTTGCGGATGTTCTTCTCATGGCCGCTGAACTCGGAGCATCCGATGCCCAGAACTACTTCGATCAGGTCAGAATGAGGGCTTACGGCGATGACTTCGAACAAATTCCGGTCAATCGTGAGAACATCATGGAAGAGAGAAGACTGGAGTTTGCCGGTGAAGGAAAAAGGTACTGGGATCTTCTCAGGATGGGTCTGGATACCGCCGCGGAAACAATTAATGCACGTGCCGACGGTGACATCCGGATTGAATTTCGGACCGAACGGCTGGGTTTGCTGCCGATTCCACAATCCGAAATCAACCTTTCGGACCGAACACTTGAGCAGAACCCCGGCTACTGATTCAATTGACTAACCTGTGACCCCCGGGAAATATTTCCCGGGGTCACAGGGATCTTTTTTTGTTCACCGGAAGGCATGCAATCTTTCCCCGGACAAAACTATTCATACATCAACAAAAATTACTATTTTTAGAGGATTACTAATGTATCGTTTTATTTTTACCGTAATAATTGCAGCCTTACTGCCCGTATCAGGTTTGTTCGCACAGACCACTAATAATGTATCTGAATCAAATTCTGCAGGACCGGATGGCGTCGTCATTGCCGACACCGTTGATGATGAACCCGAACCGGACCTGACCCCCGTATCACTGCCTCTTGATTTCGAAGATCAGGATATCAACTGGGATAATGTATTTCTGGGCTTTGAAGGCGCCCACGTGGATGTCATTGAAAATCCGCACAAAGATGAAGATAACGACAGCGACTATGTAGGACGCATGGTAAAGGATGCTGTAATCTACTGGGCAGGAGCATTCTTTCTTGTAGACGAACCATTCTATTTTGATGATGAAAATTATACCATCAGTATGGACGTCTGGTCACCCCGCAGTAATGTCGGGATCAATTTGAAAGTCGAGCAGTTCGATGGTGAAAACGAGGTTGATGCTTTTGCAGTGACTTCAACCAGCGGAGAGTGGGAAACATTGACATGGGAATACAGCGGCGCCAATGTACTTCATGACTGGGATCAGATTACCATGATATTTGACTTCGATGAAGGCCAGGACGGAGATGGCGGCGAGGACTGGACCTGGTACTTCGACAATCTTGAAGTCAATGCAGCTGACCCGGATGCCGAAAGACCCGAAGGCCCTGCTAATCCGGAGGATTTGCATCCTGTAACACTGCCGCTTGATTTTGAAGATGAGGATTACAACTGGAATTTCGCCTTTTTTGGATTTGAAGGAGGATTTGTCGAGCGCGTGGAAAATCCCGATCAGTCAGACCGCAACAGCAGTGACTGGGTAGGAAAAATGATTAAAGGTGCCGGACCTTTCTGGGCAGGTGCATTCACACATATTGATGAAAGTTTTACCATAGATGAAAATGCCCCTGCCATATCCATGAAAGTCTGGTCACCCAGAGAAGATGTTCCCATATTGATGAAAGTTGAACAGCAGGATGGCGAGGCCGAATATGAAGTCGTCGGTAATACCACAAAAAGTCAAGAATGGGAGGAGATGATCTGGGATATGTCCGGTGCCGGTTTTGAAACCGAATGGGATGTGGTAACCTTGATTTTCGATTTCCAGGAAAGTGGTGTAGGAGACGGTGGCGAAAGTTCAACCTGGTATTTTGATGACCTGGAAGTAAACGTAGAATATCAGCCTACCAGCATTGATGAATCCGGTGACCTTACACCGGCGGCATTTAATCTCGAGCAGAATTACCCGAACCCGTTCAATCCGGAGACACAAATCCGGTATGAAGTCCCGGAGCAGTCTGAGGTTACGCTTGAAGTATTCAATCTGATGGGCCAGCGTATCGCTGTTCTCGCCAGTGGCACACACCAGCCCGGGCAATATACCGCATCATTTGATGCCAATGACCTCGCCAGTGGCGTGTACATTTACCGCCTTCAGGCAGGCTCATTTTCACAGACAAAAAAGATGATGTTTGTGAAGTAATTTGGTTTAACAATCATCTCGATTAAGCGCTATCTGATTAAGCATACAGCAATGGCAAATGTGATACCGGCAATGACACTGCCGGTATCACTTGTTTTTTTATTAGACTGCGAACTGATACAACAGCACATTAGAGATGCTCAAAGAAATCTCTGAATCATTGTGCATGGACTGTGTTCCGGCAAACAGAATCGAAAATCTCTGTATTACTAAACTTTTCATACCATGTCATTTCTCAGGATTTTTTTATGCATTTTTCTAATAGGATTTATTTCCGGCAATCTCCACGCCCAGAACTGGGAACTCGTCTGGTCCGATGAGTTTGACGGTGAAGAACTGGACGAGTCAAAGTGGTCTTATCAATATGGAACCGGAGCAGCCGAAGGACTCACCGGATGGGGCAACAATGAGTCACAATACTACACCGACCGGGAAAAGAACATTTTTGTTGAAGACGGAAAACTCCACATTGTCGCCCGCGAAGAAAATTATGGCGGAATGGATTATACCTCAGCCCGGATCCGAACCATCAATAAGGGTGACTGGCGGTACGGACGTTTTGAAATTCGTGCCAAAATGCCCGTCGGACAGGGGATATGGCCGGCCATATGGATGATGCCTACCGATGATGTCTATGGCGGATGGGCTGCCAGCGGCGAAATCGACATTATGGAATACCTCGGTCATGAGCCCGACAAAGTTCATGGCACCCTGCATTATGGGGGCGGATGGCCCGATAATGTGCATACCGGTGATTATTACCAGCTTGACGAAGGCACATTTCATGATGATTTTTACACATTCACCCTTGAATGGGAGCATGGTGAAATGCGCTGGTATGTCGACGGGGAGCATTACCAGACACAGGATGACTGGTACACCCAGGGGCACGATTTTCCAGCGCCCTTTGACCAGAGATTCCACATGATCCTGAATGTCGCCGTTGGAGGTAACTGGCCCGGATATCCGGACCATACTACCCAGTTTCCCCAGGAAATGATCGTCGATTATGTCAGGGTGTATCAGGATGCCGATGCCGATACACTTGTGACACTTCCGGTCAATTTTGATGACCAGTCGGTTAACTGGAGCGAAGCCTTCAGAGACTTCGACGGCGGCAACTTTTCCGTTGTGGATAACCCCGCACCCGATGATGTGAATGACAGCGAGCGGGTAGGTAAAATGGTCAAGGACGGTGGTTCGCATCTGGGCGGATCGGAATTTATGCTGACAACTCCGTTTACTTTTGATCAAAATAACAACCAGGTCACAATGAAGGTCTGGTCACCACGCGAAAATGTGCCCGTGACCATCCGTACCGGCCAGTCCAATGGTAATGCCACATTTGAAGCCACAGTATCTACAGAAACAAGCGATCAGTGGGAAGTGCTTACGTGGGACATGAGCGATGCCGGTTATGACGAGGCATGGGATGTTATCTCCCTGGTGTTTGATGATATGGAAGGACAAACAGGAGATGGCAGTGACAACTTCACATGGTATTTCAACAATCTTTCCATCACCGCTGCAGAAGACGATGATGAGCTTCCGGATGGACCGGAGTCTCCGGATGATCTTGTGCCTGTTTCACTGCCGCTAGATTTCGAAGATCCCGATTTCCCCTGGCACCTTGCTTTCTTCGGGTTTGACGGTGGTCAGGCCAGTGTGGTCGAAAATCCCGCTACCGATGATGTAAATGACAGCGGGCGCGTAGGTAAAATGGTCAAGGATGGCGGCGCCTTCTGGGGCGGGGCTTTCATGCACCTTGATCACTCCTTCACTTTTGATCCCGAAAACCACACCATATCCATGAAAGTATGGTCTCCCCGGGAAGGTGCTCCTGTAGTGATGAAAATGGAACAGCAGGCAGGTGATGAGGAGTTCGAAATGGCGGAGCCGACCACGACCAGCAATGAGTGGGAAGAATTGACCTGGGATATGAGTGGTGCAGGATTTGATACCGAATGGGACCTGATTACCCTCATTTTTGATTTACAGGACGGACAGATCGGTGATGGTAGTGAAAACCATACCTGGTATTTTGATCAGTTGGATGTATCAGCCGTAGAGCGTGAAACTTCAGCCGGTGATTTTGAGGATGACACCCCGCAAGGTGTAGAGCTCGGCCAAAATTATCCCAATCCGTTTAATCCAACCACTACCATATCTTTTTCACTACCCGGGACAGCCCATGCAAAACTCAGTGTTTATAATCTGCTCGGTCAGCAGGTCACTGTACTGAAGAACGAAAATTTGCCTTCAGGGCAGCATAATGTCACATTCGATGCCACGGAACTGTCCAGCGGAACCTATATTTACAGACTTCGTGCCGGAGATTATGTGAAATCCCGTCAAATGATGCTGGTTAAATAACCAGCATCATTTGTCTGATAATCGTCTGAAGCCGGTTCTTACTTTACCAGAAGCATGGATTTTGTAATGCTTCCGGAGCCAGCTTCAAGCCGGTACAGATAGACGCCGCTGGAAAGTCTGCCGGCATCCAGTGTGACTTCATGACTGCCGGCAGCAAGCTGTTCGTTAACAAGAGTCTTCACCCGCTGCCCCAGAACATCGTAAACATCAAGTGTGACATTACCGCTTTCCGGCAGATGATACCGGATAACTGTTGTAGAGTTGAATGGATTGGGATAGTTCTGTTCAAGCCGGACTGTCCCGGGTTTCTGCTCATCATCATACGAGGCTGAAACCGGTTCGCTGTCGTCATCTTCAAAGCTGAAATTATTGAATGTGACCCGGTTGCCCCGGTCATCATCTATAATATCTCCGTCAAAACGGATTCTTACTTTAAAGTCGGGGTTGTCAGTTACACTTTCGATGCCTCTGAAATCCACTTTGTATTCCTGATACTCCTGTCCCAAAGAGAACCGGCCGTCGCCGATTCCTTCTGTCGTCCACTCAGGTTCACCGGTTGTCCGGTTTGACGAATCCGCATCAGAATCAGTCTTATTCAGTCCCGACTGATCCGCAACGGAATAATCTATAACCAGTTCCTCGGCGGCTCCTTCATCCATGGCGGCAAAGCGGAAAACGGGACTATCCATTCCCGTAGTCGGGAGTTCGAATATCATTGTGTTTTCACCGGCATCCCCACGGAATGGCTGGCGCACCTGCAAAGCCCGCATGGCGTTCCAGTTGAATGGTCTGCCTTCGTTACCTTTCTCCCGGTAGTTGATGTCAGTGGGTTGATTGCGCCTTTCCATGGAAGCCTTGCGCCAAAGGTCGTGGTCTTCGTGGAACGGATATCCGTCAAGAGCGGAATGAAACCGGATACGCGCATTGTCCACAAGTGAAAATGAGGCATCGATAGTTTCAAAAGGCGTGTTATTGAGCATTTTGTCACCAAAGTACCAGAAGTACCGCAGCTGTGTCTCATCGGACAAGTCAGCCGGAGGTTCTCCCATCTGGGTGTCGATCCATTCAAGCCGGGTTTCAATCCAGTTGACCATGTAGTCAATTTCCTCTTCATAGGTGTCAAACCCGTCGCGGCTCCACTCCCAGACATCATCACCCAGGATGTCCCATCGCTCAAAATTACGGTCTATGGCTTCATCAAGCTTGTCGACATAGTCATGAATCATATTGACAATGTGATCAGAGGAAAAAGCTCCCTGTCGCAGCTCCCACCATCGCTCCCGGTAGCGCTCTTCAAAATCAGGATCCTGGAACAGCCGGGTGTACCAGCCGTTGAGATATTGATCTTCAGGGTCAACATGGGTATAGTACCATCCGGTCGGATCATGTCCGTTCCATCCCTCGGTAGTCGTGTAGTTGCCCAGGCTGAGGTTGTAATCCCAGACCGGTCCCATAACAAGACGTTCGCCGCGGTCTTTATACAGATAGGTGCTCAGACGATATCCGTCCATTTCCTTGAGCGTTTCGGTGATCAGATGGTGATCTATGAAGGATTCGGGATCAAGATACGCCGCATAGCCGTCATCAGGATCCCGGAAGTTAGCACCAAACAGGGCGTTTTCCAGATCACCGAGATACTGTTCGATCCAGCTGCGCTGCTGGGAAGTGATATCCCAGTCCTGCGGGCGTACCAGGGCAAAGCCTGTATTTCTGCTGGTGCTTCGGATATGGATATCACGGTCAAAGTTGATGATATAGCCGCCGGATATTTCCGGTTCGGAATTGTCCTCCGGGGTGATTTTTTCGATGTCGACGCGGTTGTCGTCCCATTTGATCCGTTCGAGAAGCATATAAACACCATGGTAGTGATCTTCTGTTACCGGCCCGTCTCCTTCATGAAGAAACAGTTCTACAAAACGGGTTCGGGGAGCATAACGGCCCATGTCGCTGCTCAGCTGAAAGGCAACGGCATTACGGATCAGGGTACGATCATCCCAGGGGGCATGCATGATCCAGTTGTTTTCAGACGGCAGGCCCAGAATGGGTTCGTTCCGGTTTTCATCCTGCTCATCGATCAGCCGCACTCCGAATTGTTTTTTGGGGAAGGTGAGTGAGCTTGTACCCCGGTAGTTGGATTCTGAGCGACTGTGAAGGTGGAGTTCGTCCGACAGCAGCCGGGCTCTTCCATCATCATCGAGGTCTATAACGGAAAAATAGATGGTACTCCGGTGCAAACCTTCCGGATGCATGACGTCATCGAACTGATTGACGACAACCAGCGGTAAATTGGAATCGAAATCTGCGATATTCTGATGTAGCTGTGTGAACACTTTGGTTACAGGTTTGCTTGGATCATAACCTTCACGAAAGGCCCGGGCACGCACCATCACCGATCCCGATATATGGACGGGATCTCCGGGCTGGAATTCATTGGAGGTCTCCGTTGGCACTTCACCGTTTGTAGTGTAATAAACCGTGGCATCCTCATGGGCGGAAAGTTCAAGTCCGAAAGGGTTTTCATAGGTGCCTGCAGGATGTGAAAACTCCGGTGGATTCGTAGGAGTTTCAGCCTTGCTATTAAATGGAATGAATACCGATAAAAGTAAAAGAGGCAAAATTTGCAGTCGCATAATAATAGTATTCTTAAGCGAATTTACTGAAGTTTCTGTGGCTGATGAGGGTGCTTTAATTACATCTGTTTATAATTTTTTTGGATTTACATCGACAAATGCTCGGTGAATCGCTTAAGCAAAATGCCATGTCCAGATGTAATTATGCACTTGTGTGTCCGGTCACATGCCCGGTTATGGGCATTTTATATGTTATAATCGCCAGTTCAAAGGCAACACGGTGTATAGTCATTACACAAGAAGGAATAAAAGTCGAATCGACTTTTATCAGTGATACTGACTACTTGATCAACTGCATCGTGCGTGACTGCTGATAAGAGTCGGTAACTATTCGGTAAATGTAGGTGCCGGAACTCAGAGAACTTGCATCAAATGAAATGGTGTGATTACCCGCCTGGAAATTGTCATTAGCAGCTACGGCTACCTGACGTCCAAGCATATCATAGACCCGGATATTCACATGTTCGGCTTCAGGAAGATCAAACGAAATATTGGTCGTCGGGTTGAATGGATTAGGATGATTTTGGTGCAATGCAAAACGTGAGGGTATATCCTGCAGGTCATCAGCTTCTGATGATGTCAACTCGGCATCCTGATACACACGAATCCAATCAACAATCATTTCCTGGGGAAACTCGGTTGTTCCGTCGGGGCTGCCAGGCCATATTCCGCCGACCGCCACATTCAACAAGAGATGGAATTTCTCATCAAATGGCCAGTTATGGGGTTCTAAATTGCTTGGTGTCACAAACGTGAAGAAATTATCATCCACGTACCAGGTGATTCGATCCGGCATCCACTCAATAGTAAAAACGTGAAAATCATCACTGAACTTTCCCTCACTCAGGGTATAGTAATGACCTCTGCTTTGATTGTCGGGCCAAGGAGGACCGTAATGAACAGTACCATGAACAACATCAGGTTCGTGACCAATCAGTTCCATTATATCGATCTCTCCGCTTTGAGGCCACTCACCATAAACTTCTTCTGTTGGCAGCATCCAGATGGCAGGCCACAGTCCTTGACCCTCCGGTAGTTTTGCCCGGATTTCAAACTTTCCATATCGAAAATCGGCCTTGCCCTTGCTCCGGATTCGAGCTGAGGTATAATTCATCCCACCACGGTTTTCCTCACGGGCAACAATATGAAGGTTACCATCTTCAACAAAGATGTTCTCTTCACGGTCGGTGTAATACTGTTCTTCGTAATTACCCCATCTGTTTAGACCGTACATGGAACCTGTTCCGTACATGTATTCCCATTTTGTTGTGTCAAGATCCTGGGTTTCAAATTCATCAGTCCAGACCAACTGCCAGTCCTGTGCTAATGACGATAAGGGAGTCAGAAAAAACAATGCTACGATCACAAGAAGTGGAGATGAAGAAGTTTTATTATTGCTCATGCTGTCGAGTCTGGCTAAATGAGAGATTCTATTTTATGATTCTATTTTATAAAGAGTTACTAGAAATAAGTTAACGCTTTATAAAAGCAACTTATGTTTTGTTTGAAAGGAAATATGCTCATTATAAAAACTTTTTGCAATAAATTTGCCCTATTTTCTTCTGAAAAAGAAATGTGAGTCTTTCCCGTTGTATGTTACAGGGAGTGTGATTTACATTGGTTGATATTTCTTTTCTGGCAGTAAAATTCAACAAAAATGATAGGTTAAAGAGGAATTGAGGCAATCCAGGATTTATTCCTGCTGTATTTGAAAAGCAGTGTTCTACCGCTGATATAGAAACGCAATACAGGTGAAAATTTGTTGTTTTTTTAAGAAAAAAAATTGCTTTTTAAGCTGAACGTTTGTACACTTCATTAGTGAATGATGCTAATATGCCAGTATGGTTGTGAGCACATTTGACAAACTACCCAACGAAAACATTGAATTGATGAAATAATGAGGTTGCTATGAGTAAAATAAATACTGTTCTATTTAAGTGCCTGTTTATCGGGTTGCTTATACCGATGTATATGTTCAGTAATGCAGGTGCGCAGGTGATACCAGCACCGGAAGAAGAAGAAGAATTTCACCTTATCACTTTCCCGTATACTTTCAATATGGATGATGATTTCCCATGGGGCGAACGGGACGCGGACGACACGCTGCAGGTTACATTTATGCCTTTTGAAGGTGCCGCACTGGAAAGAATTGAGAACCCGGACAAGTCAGGTGTGAATGAGTCTGATTATGTTTTGCAATATGAAAGAACGGATGGTGGACAGCCATGGGCTGGATTCTGGTATGACCTTGACGAACCTATGGAAGTAGGCGAGGTGCAGGACTATATCTTCAGAGCAAAAGTCTGGTCACCGCGGGAAGACGTACAAATTACGGTGAAGCTTGAGGGTGACGGTTTTGATACCGGTGATTTGCACATTCCCATACCCGGAGGAGTAAGCGAAGAATGGGTAGAAGCGGAATGGAACCTGGAAGAATTAGGAGTTGAGGAAGCTCCCTATTTTAAAGTTGTTTTATTTGTTGACTTTGTAGATGAAGATGGTGAAATGCTAACACCTGGTGGTGGACCAGACCATACGTTTTTCCTGGATGATTTCCAACTGGTGAAGGTTGACGACACCAGCAGCGAACTGGTTGGTTCAGAAAAGCCTGAAACACTTCAACTGAGCCAGAACTATCCGAACCCGTTCAACCCGACAACACAAATTGATTTTGCGTTGCCGGAAGCATCCCAAGTTACACTGGAAGTATACAATATGCTTGGTCAGCAGGTTGCAACTTTGGAAGACGGTCATATGTCAGCCGGTCAGCACACGGTTACGTTTGATGCGTCCAATCTCAGCAGTGGTGTATACATTTACAGACTCCAGGTTGGAGATAAAGTGTTGACTCGCAACCTTACACTTGTCAAATAACCTCTCCTGTTATAGTTTGGCAATTGAGTACGGGGCGTAAGTGGTAATACTGCTTGCGCCCCATTTTTTTGGTGCGCCCGGCAGGGCGCATCCATATTACCTCTTTGCCTCCTGGCGGGGTACACCAATCAATCGGCAGCAATGATTATGCACGGGAGAGGCAAACTTGAAATGAGCAGCATTTATATTCAGTATAAATGTGCAGCTTGCTTAATCACAGAAAGATTATTACTAGCTGTACCGGAAAAAAAGGTTACAACAGTTCTAACGGCAGTTCTCGGATTTTCTCACACTTCAATTTTAGTTGAAATAGATTCTCTTTCAACAATTGATACCGGTATGAGGCTCAGAACTCCATGCTGCTGACCTTCTTTTGGATGCCGGTTTTTTAAAGACCGGATACTGGCAGTACCCAATTGTTTAAAATCAGTGCGGACAGAGGAAATAGTCGGGTTATTATTCCGGCACATGGGCAGATCATCGTAGCCCAGAATGGCAATGTCATCCGGGATACGGACATTATTGGCCACCGCGGTATCGATAAATGCGGAAGCCATCAAATCGTTGCAAATAAAAATTGCTTCCGGTTTATTTCCGCTCTCCACCAGGTCATAAAAGCTTTGGACACCGGAGTTGAATTCAAAATTTCCGTCGCATTCCCAGACCAGATTCATCTCAGGAACGCTTGAGACGAAATCATTGAATCCGTTGTACCGGAACCTGCTTTCTGCTTTCCTTGCAGGGCCTTTAACAATGCCAACATTTTGATAACCGGCTTCATGAAAAAGTCTGGCAGCCTGGTGTCCGCCGCTGTATCCGTCAAAGGTGATGGTTGCAAGCAAGGGATTTTCGATCATTGCATTGGAAACCACGTGAAAATGGTCCGGGATTATTTTCATAAGATCCTCATAATCCTGACGGATCAATTCCGGTATGAAAATGATCGCTCCATCAAAATATTTTTCGGCAATAAGATCCGACATGAACTTCTTAATATTCTTGCGAGGCTCGGCTACATTCAGCAAGGCAATACGAACCTTTTCTTCCGCAGCAGCTCTGTCGATTCCGTAATAGTAGGAAGCATAAAACTCGCCTTCATGAAAATCCGTTACCAAAGCAATATTCTGCTGTTTCCCCGGAATATCTTGCCCTGCGATACGCGATACGGGATAGTTTAATCTCTTGGCAGCCTGAATTATTTCATCCCTTGCTTTTGGACTTATTTTGCCAACATTGCTTAAAACCCGTGAGATTGTTGATATGGAATAGCCCGTTTCCCGGGCAATGTCTTTTAAGGTTACTTTCATTTATTCTTCTGTGTGTGGCTGGCTGAAATAAATTTCAAATGCTATGCAATATTATTGCATAATAAGACTCAATTGCAATGGAATCAAGTATATTTTGTGACAATATTGTTAATAATTTAAAAGGTTAATCCCCGCACGTGATTTAATAAAATGCTCTGTTCAAAATCAAAGGACATTACCAGAACCATATTACAACACCTGTAGTCAGTATCATCAGAACAGCAGCATAAAAACGATAATCCATGTAAGCGGATCCTGAAACGCTGGTATCAGTTTTGATGTCTGTGGTTTTGTTTTCTTCATCAGAACTGGGAGTCTGTGATGATTCTTCTTCGGTCTGCGCACGGAACTGATCTGCAAAGCTTTCACTTAATCCCGGATGTTTGTCAATCAGGCTTGTAATAATCATGGTCAGGGAACTGAGGCCAAACAGAATGGCAGCTACATACAGAAAATGAATGTAAGGTATCAGCGCCAGAGCATGAAGCAACATGATAATTAAAGCGGATAAGCCGCCGACAATCAGGGACATGAAGGCTGCCAAAGGTGTGGCACGTTTCCAGTACAATCCGAACAGGAAACAAACCACAACAGGCGGGATCAGGTAGGAAAGTGCCGCCTGCAAATATTCCCACAATGTCGGGAAACGGTCAATATAAGGTGCCCATAAAGAGGCAATAAGAACAAACAGCAATGTAAAAATCCTGCCAATCCGGACCAGTTCTTTTTGGTCTGACCTGGGCCGGATTTTTTTATAAAAATCCATTGTAAGCAGTGTTGAAGCGGAGTTCAGTGCAGAATCGATGCTGGACATCAACGCGGCAAGAAATCCTGCAAGAACCAAACCGAGAATGCCGGCAGGAAGAAAATCCAGCATCAACTGAGGCATCACCATATTGGGATTGTCAAGCTCAGGATAAATGGACAAGGCCATGATGCCGGGAAAAATCATGATAAAAAGCACGGGAACTTTAAGAAATCCTGCAAATATGGCTCCTTTTCGGCCGTCATCTATGGAACGCGCTCCCAGGACACGCTGTACTATGTGCTGATTGGTGCACCAGAAATAAAAACTCAAGAGGGGTAATCCCAGAATCAGCGCCGGCCAGGGAAGCACCTTATCGTCCCGGCTTCTGATGAGGTTAAATGAATCCGGATGAGCTGCTTCTTTAATGGCCTCCCATGAGCCGATATGGTTAAAAAGAATTATGGTAAGTATCAGTGAACCGACAGTAAGCAGTATACCTTGCAGTACATCAGTGAAAACAACGGCTCTGAGTCCGCCGGCAATGGTGTACATCCCTGCAGAGATGGCAATAATCAGAATAGCGGTTCCCATATCCACCACGGGAAACAAGATTTGAATGAGGATTCCTCCTGCGTAAAGCGCTCCGGCAGTGTCAATGCCAATATTAACCAGTATGCTCAGGGTTGAGAAATAATAACGGGACCTGAAATCAAACCGCTTCTCCAGAAGCTCAGGCATGGTATACAGTTTTGCCCTTAAGTAGAGTGGGACAAAATAAATGGCAAAAATGACCAGCAGGATGATCCCCATCCACTCGTAATTGTAAACGTAGATCCCGTTTTCATAGCCACTGCTGGACAGTCCTATCAGACTGCTGCTGGACATGTTCGATGCGTAAAGAGAAATACCGATAAGGGGCCAGGTCAGGGATCTGCTGGCAAGAAAAAAGTCCGCAGGTGATTTCTGATTCCTGGAGGCAGTGAATCCACGCCAGCAAATATAGCCAACAAAGGCAAGTACAATAATCAGATCAAGAATGCCTATTTGAGAAGCCACGGATAATACACGGATTTGTAGTTGCCATGATGGTCACTCTGCGAAGAAAACATTAACCAATAGCACTTAAAGTAACTGATAAATGTTGATCATACCTGTACAGCAGTGCAATCATACAATGAATGCCTGTCAGGAAGACATAAAATATTCAATATGCCTGTCCAAACAAATATATTTGGAATGGCTTCAGACCTTTGCCGCTCATTTGTCTCCGACAAAAAAAGGAATATTTGCGACAGCCGCCCTGTTTTCTTCAGTGACAAGATATGTGAAAAGGCGGTATGGGCCTTGTTTTTCAGGAGCTTGAAAAACAATGGTGTTACCATGTTGTTCTTTTATCAGTCCGTGAATCGTCTCCGGCCGTTCTTCCGGATCACCTCCGGCTCCGATATCTGTACTTTCGGGCAAAAACTCCCAGCTAATCTCAAAGGATGCATCATGCGGATGGGTTCCCTCAACAGTTGCCTCATACGTTTCTCCGGGAGCAAGGTAGACATTATCGTGCGCTGACATGCCTTCGATTGTAAAGGAAAGTATAGAAGGTGCACGTTCCTCAGGCCATTCACCGGTCCAATTATAGTGCATGGCATCCACCACTTCGGTTATTTCGCCGGTTTCAAGGAAAAGACCGTACCATGTGGGGGTGGTTTCCTGTTTTTGCCCCCAGAGAAAAGTGTAGGATCCTATGCACTGCTCAGGGTCGGCCATAATACCTTCCCGGTATCGTGAACGGTAGACTTCCGATTTCTCTGTACTGGTTTGTTCAACAGGAACCTCCCATTCGGTCTGATCAATTTCCCAGTGTCCGGTGGGACCCCATTCGGTCACTGCATAGGCACCATCCCAGCCGATTTCCCGGATACGTTCCGGAAGATCATCGAGTCCTCCATACGTATTAATGCTCAAAAAATCGATTGAAGGTACTTTTTCCATGATCAATGCTGCCTTTTCCTTGTCGATGCCGGCTGTGACAGTGGTGACAAGATGATTTGGATCCAGTTCTTTAACCATCCGGGCGATATCCTCAACGGCATGCCATACCCTGGTGTTGGTGTACATCAGATCCACCTCGTTTCCCAGTCCCCAGGCAAGAAGGGCAGGATGGTCCTTGTACCGCAATATTTTTTTACGCACTTCTTCTTTTTGACGTGCCACTGATTCCTCATCATCGTAGTCAAACCCATGCCGTTCATGTTCAAGCCAGATTCCAAGCATTACGGTTAATCCCCGTTTATGGGCTTCATCAAGGATGCTGTCTGCATCAGATGTACTCCAGGTCCGGATGGAGTTTCCTCCTGATTCCACCAGCAAATCAAGCCGCGAAGATCCGCCGGCTCCTTTTATGAAGTAGGGTTCTCCGTCCCGAACGACTTTGTAATTGCCTTCTTCATCCTGTTCCAGTGTAACCGGTATGGGTTCTGGCGGATGTGATAAACCTGCGCCTGATACCGGCTCAGTTGTGAGAAATGTAAATATGATTGCAATTGTAAGTATTCGGGTCAAATAGAATAGATTCATGAGTTTAATATTTTTTGGTCACATTGGTCACATTGGTCACATGAGCTGCAATGAGAAACTGTCGTCAAGCGCTGTTCCCGGAATATACACTCTGAGAGGCGTATTTCATATTTCATCAGTTCCCGGTTCATTTGTTGCATTATATGAGTGACTATTGCCGAATGGTCCGTTAAATGTGCAGTGTAGTGCCTGATGCAAAATTTTGCGCTTTTTGTTTGCTGTGGCCAGCCACAGAGGATGCTATAAAATAGAATAAAATATGCAATAAATCGATATTTTTTGGATGCCTGATGTAATTTGATGATTTGTTCTGATTGGTTTTGGGGAGTAACTAAATTGCACTGGAATGAAAATTTTGCTTTGAAATAAATTGCAATCAGTGTATTCTGCAGGTAGAGAGGCTATGTGAATCTTAAATAATAAAGGATCCCGTGCAGACAATTACAGATGGTTAGCCAAGAAAGGCATTAAATCATGAAAATATTTATTTATTTCAGGCATGTGTGGATAGTAGCCCTCTTCATGATTTTGGGATTTACCACCATTCCTGCTGAAGGAAAAGGAATTAATCCGGAAACGTCTGAAAAAGCTGTTCAAAGCCGAGAACTAAATCTTTGGAGCGGGAATCGCACCACCGTCAGAAGGGATTACGAACGTGAGGTTTTGAAGGAGGTGCTCAGGGTAACAAATGATGAATACGGTGAGTGGGAGCTGATTGAGTGTGCCGAAGATCTTCACGGTGATGACGAGTCTCTGGTTTTCAGAGAATTTGGGCATGATTTGACTGTGACTACAGCTGGCAATCCCAAGTTTGAGCATGAACGAAAGATTATGGTGCACAAATCTGTGATGATGGGCATTCTGGGCTACCGCGTCCTGATTGTCAGGGAAGAAGAAGCAGAGCTGTTCGCAAATATTGAAAGTGAGGAGGAGCTTCAAAAGCTGCGTTTTGGCGTCCCTTATACATGGACCGATGCCGGGTTGTTCAGAGAAAACGGGTACAACGTGGTTGAAGGGGGAAGCTATGAAGATCTTTTTGAACGTCTTCATAATCATGAGTTTGACTTCACTGCGCTGGGCGCAAATGAGGTTGAGAACGTATTCGATTACAGAAAGGAAGAGACAGAGGGCCTGGTCATGGTTGACCACCTCCTGATTTACTATCCGTTTCCGATGCTGTTTTATGTGAATCCGGATGAGCCTGAGGTGGCGGAGAGAATCAGAAAAGGGATGAAAATATTAGCTGAAAGAAGTACTCTGGATGAGATATTTCTGAAGTACAATGGTGAGCTGATTGATCGGTTGAATTTGTCTGATCGAACCGTGATACAACTGAGAAATCCCCTGCTTCCCGAAGAAATGGCTGATTTTGAGAGCAGCCTGACGAACTGATTACTTCAACAAGTGCATCAAAGGCACCGCCGGCTGGTTTTCAGAAAGCCCGATACTGAATTCAACCCCGGGCAGGACCTTTGTCTGTTAATAAATTGGCAGGCCGGCATCTCTGAACAGTGTATCCAGCAATGTTATGCTGATGAATATGACCAGGAATAAAACGGACAGAAGAAGAACGATGGAGTTGAATCTGGTGTCCCAGTAAAGGTTCATAAAAAACATGGCAACCAGTGCTGCTTTGACTATGGCAATTGCCATAGCAGCAATCACATCAAATGGTGCAGGAATGTCGAACCAGGTTACTGCCACGGTGAAGAATGTCAGCACGAGCAAAGCTGCTGCAACACTCATGAGTGTTGCTAAAGTAGAAATGTGGTGTGTACTCATGATCAGGAATTTGCTTTTCGTTTTGCCATTTCTGTTTGACTGTTAATCATTTTATGCAAACCGGAAAATTTTGAAGAATAGCAGACGGAATCATTCGATGAGGTACAGAAGGGGAAAGAGAAAGATCCAGATGATATCAACCAGGTGCCAGAATAAGCCCGTGTTTTCTACCGGGGTGTAGTAGCCACTGTGAACCGATCCCTTTTTAGCCTTGATAATCATCCATCCGATCAGTCCCATTCCAATAACCACGTGAATTCCGTGAAGTCCGGTCATCATGTAATAAATGCTGAAAAAATTCACAGCCATTTCATGACTGATCCCGTCATATGAGTATGCACTACCCGGGAAAATTCCTTTTTCAAACTTCTCCATGTATTCAAAATACTTGATCACCATAAAGGTGGCGGCAAGTGCAATGGTGGCGGCAAGATAGTTGATGCATGCCTTGATCTTGTCAAGCTGAACCGCTCTGATGGCAAGGGCAATGGTAAGGCTGCTTGCGATCAGCACCACGGTGTTTGTTGCACCCAGAGCAACATCAAGTTCATGAGCCGCCTGATAAAAAAGGTCAGGATGCCATGACCTGTATACGATGTATGCGACAAACAGACCGCCAAACATCAGGATCTCCGTAGCAAGAAATATCCACATACCCAGCTTGGATGATTCAAACTGTTGATCTTCATCCACAAAATGATGCTGCAAATGCGATTTTTTTTCAGTCGCTATACTCTGATTCCCCATACATTTTCCAAGTTGATACTGACTGTTATTGTTCGGACTGGTTTTGGTTACAGATTACCTTCGGCGGTCGTGTTTACGTTAGCTATCATCACGGAGTTTTTTCAGCAGTCACCTGTTCCTCATGTGTTTCATCTTCCCTGGCAACTCCCATGCGGAATTCACGCATGGGTTTGTGGTGGTCATACGGACCATGAAGGATTACGGGTGTGTATTCAAAATTGTGATGCGCCGGGGGTGACGATGCCATCCATTCCAGCGACCGTGACTTCCATGGATTGGAAGTGGCCCGGGGCCCTTTGAACAATGACCAGGCCAGGTACACAGCCATGATGACAAAGCCCAGGCCAAGAATGTAGGAGCCGATGGTTGAGAACTGATGCAAACCCTGAAACTGATCGACATAATTGAAATACCTGCGGGGCATACCCTGGCTCCCCATAATGAATTGGGGCAGGAAGGTCATATTGAAGGATACGAAGATGATTCCGCAGGTGATTTTTCCCCAGAATTCATTGTACATTCTGCCCGTCATTTTGGGCCACCAGTAATGCAATCCTCCAAGCAGGGCAATTACAGTTCCTCCCATCATCACATAATGAAAATGAGCCACAATATAGTAGGTATCATGCAGGTGTACGTTGACGGACAATGCTCCGATCATGATTCCGGTAAGTCCGCCTATGGTAAACAGGAAAAGGAAGGCAAGTGCATAAAGCATGGGAGTCTTGAGGTCAATAGACCCTTTGTACATTGTTGCCACCCAGTTGAAAATTTTGATTCCGGTGGGTACGCCAACGAAGAAGGTCAGGAAAGAAAAGACCACTGATGACAGTTCAGACTGACCCGAAACAAACATATGATGCCCCCAGACCAGAAAACCGATAAATGCAATGGCAAGACTGGAGAGCGCGATGGCCCAGTATCCGAATATGGTTTTGCGGGAAAAGGTGGATATCAGTTCGGAAATGATACCGAAAGCGGGCACAATCATGATATATACAGCGGGGTGGGAGTAGAACCAGAAGAAATGCTGATAAAGTACGGGATCACCGCCCATTGTAGGATCAAAAATGCCGATACCAAATATCCGTTCCATAGCAAGCAGGAGAACGGTTATAGCAAGAACAGGGGTGGCAAGGATCTGTATGATGGCCGTTGCATAGAGCGACCAGAGAAACAGGGGCATTTTACTCCAGCTCAGGCCCGGACTTCTGAGCTTGTGCAGCGTAACAATGAAGTTGATACCAGTCAGAATGGAGGAGAAACCCAGTATGAAAATGGCCATTGTCATGGACACCACAGCCATATCCGTTTGAGTGCTGTAGGGAGTATAGAAAGTCCATCCTGTATCAACAGCACCACTGATAATCGAATACAGGGCAAAAACGGCACCGATCACATATATCCAGTAGCTGGCAAGGTTGAGCCTCGGGAAGGCAACATCCTTGGCACCGATCATCATAGGCAGGAAGAAATTCCCAAGGGCTGCCGGAATGGAAGGGATGATGAATAAAAAGATCATAATGGCCCCGTGAAGGGTAAAGATCTGATTGTAGGTATCCGCATCAATTATGCTTTCTGCCGGAGTGAGCAGTTCGGTTCTGAGCAGAAGGGCAAGAACCCCGCCAACAAAGAAAAAGAAAGCTATGGATCCCAGGTAGAGCAGACCGATTCGCTTATGATCAAGAGTAATAAGCCACGAAAGAATACCTTTCTCAGCATTGAGATACGTATGCTTCGGATTTTCTTCAACCGGAAACTCCCGGATTTTAAGAGTATTTGCAGTGCGTTCTGCCATAGGTTTACTCATCTTTCAGTTCTTTGATGAATGCGATCAGTCCGTCTATCTGGCGGTCACTTAGCCTTCCCTGGTAGGAGGGCATATTGGCCGGGTAACCTGCTGTAACCTCTGCCTGGGGTTCAACTATGGATCTTCTGATATAATCTTCATCAGCTTCCACAACCGAGCCGTCTTCAAGTTCGCGTTCCGTACCAAACAGGCCGGCTAATGAAGGTCCCACACGATCCGTTCCGTCCAGCGAATGACAAGCATTACATCCGGCATTGGTATATGTTGCCTCACCAAGCTCGGCAAGGGGCATATCCTCATCGACTTCCAGACCCGTTTCGAGCCACTCTTCAAAATCTTCCTGAGTCAGAACATGAACTGTGGCAAGCATGTCAGAATGTCCGGTGCCGCAATATTCCGAGCAGTACAATACGGATTCACCGGTTTCGGTGGCTTGAAACCATGTGGTAGTGTACCGGTTGGGAAGAACGTCCATCTTGATCCGGAAGTCAGGCACATAAAGGGAGTGAAGGACATCATCAGACCGCATTATGAACTTGACCGGTCTGTCCACCGGTACAAAGACTTCGTTTACTGTGGTACCACCAGTTGGATACTCAAACTCCCAGAGCCATGATGCGGCAGTGACATTAATTTCATACGCGTTTGCGGGCGGGCTGGACAAAGTCAAAAAACCCCGGAACCCCCAGCTGAATACAATCAGAATCAGGAAAATAGGGATGACGGTCCATGTAACTTCAAGTATACTGTTATGCGTGATAACCGGAGTAACATCATCTTCTGATTTTCTGCGGTATTTGATTACAAAGATGATGATGGTAATCATGATTCCGGCAAACAGAATAAATCCGGCTATGTTGATAAAGCTAAACAGGCTGTCCACTTCAGCAGCTACGGTCGAGCGCTGCGGGGGAAGCATGTATTCTATGATTCTGTTCATATGATCTTTTTGATCGAAGCTGATTGATTACGTTGCATATTCCGTTCTGGACTTTCGCTCCCGAAGGAAGAAAAAACCAAGAAATCCGCCAAGCAGTACCAGTGTTATAACTCCTCCGATTTTCATGATATTCACGGCAACCGGCACATAGGATCCTGACTGGGAATCATACTGAAAGCAGTAAAGTACCACACGGTCCATCGGGCTGCCGATTCGTCCGTCAGCGGCGTCGTAGAGCGCGTTGCGCAGCATCAGTTCCGGATAATCGATACCGTGCAGATAGCGGGATATTTTTCCTTCATCTGAAAGAAAAATGAGTGAAGATCCGTGCATGTACTCCTGAGTCTGCTCATTCCATTCGTAGTAAAATCCAACCTGGTCGCCCAGTCTTCGCACTTCTTCCTCTGATCCCGTCATGAAATGCAATCCGTCGGCGGCATCCGGATTGCCGAGTTGTTCCAGATAGTTTTCCTTGTTTGCACGGGCAAGTTCGGGAGTTTCTGTGGGACTTATACTGACGGCAAGTACATCAAACTCGTCTCCGGGCTGCCAGGAAAGCTCGCTGAGTCCTTTCATCAAACCCTGAAGGATCAGATTGCAGAGCATGGGGCATTCATAGTAAACCATGGCAAGGATGACGGGCCGGTCATTATGAAGGTAGTCAGCGAGCTGCACTTCCTCACCGTACTGATTGGTAAGTGTGATATCGTCGGAGACGAATTCACCCAGTTTTTCAGTTACACCAACATTTTCAAGTTCTTCCGGTGGAACGTCGTGTTCCTGGGCCGATGTTATTTGTGCCCGAGTAAGCAGTATCACAAAGATCAGCAGTGAAAAAACATGCAGACTTGAAAGCAGTCGGGGTTGCAGGTTGTGAGATCGTTTGATTGTGTAGTTTGCCAGTGCAGACATAGCGGCAGTTTCACTCCTGGTTATCATTGGTATGTTGTCTGACTATCAGTGTCATGGCACTGTCAATGGGGATGCGGTACCGGCCTTCTTCTTCATCGACCATGCTAACGGAGTGCAGCCGTTCCTGATCGCGCTCCCGCATTTCCTCAAGTTCATGAAACTCAGCTTCAATGGCAGCCTGCTGGCTTGAAAGAAACTGATTATATGTATACATGTTGTACACCCCGTACAAAATAATCGCGACGATTATTATGCCGAGAACAATCCAGAAGGAAACAGTACGTAGATTAACATTGTCAAAAGAAACTCCATACTGGATGGAGTCTTCGAAATCTTTCTGATATTGATTTCCGGGATCCGACTCGTTATTCATATTATAAAAGCGCGGAGCGCCGCATTATTTATGGTGTCAATATAAACAGCATGAAGATACGTATTCATTCCAAAAAAACTACATGCAAATTGATTTAAATCAATGCTTGTTAAGTGATTCAATCAACAGCGGGTCATTTTTGGGAACCATGCTGTGTTTGGCAAACTGCCTGAAAAAGAGTCCGGCAGATATTCCGAAAAATGCGAGAAGAAGGGTAATATCAAGCCAGTGAAAGGAAAAAGCCCCTTCGTGAAGAATCGGCATGACTATCCAGAACATCTCAAGGAACTGGAGAAGAAGTATCCATACGGATACTCCCATAAGCAGTCTGTAGTTCGTTTTGGCTTTTTTTCCAAGCAGGAGCACAAAAGGAAGAACAAAGCGGCCGATAAGAAACAGCCAGGCTAGCACGATCCAGCTGCCTTCGAAACGGTAGTAAAACCAAAGTGTTTCCTTGGGCAGATTGGCATAATAGATCAGCAGAAACTGGCTGAAAGCAATGTAAGCATAGAATACGGTAAACCCGAATAAAAGGCCTCCGAGATCCTGTATATGTGACTTGTTGATCGTATTGGTCAAAAGGCCTTTGCTGAAAAGGTAAAGAATCACAACCAGGACTGCGGCAAGCACGGCCTGGAAGCTCATAGCAAAATAGTAGACTCCAAACATGGTAGAGAACCAGTTCTGGTCAAGCGACATCAGCCAGTCGAAAGAAGCAAAAGCAACGGTAAAAGCAAAAAGCAGCAGGCCGGGTGCACTCAGAACCCGCTGTTTTCTGTCCAGTTCCGGGTCAGCTGATCTGTCCATACTGACTGAATTTTTATATAGTTTGTAGCCAAGATATGCCCAGACAGAGAAATAGATGACATTCCGGATGATAAAAAAGGGCATGTTCAGGTAAGGCCTTTTGTATTGGACCAGTTCATCGGTTGCGATCATCTCGGGTCTGCTCCATTCATACAGAAACTGCATTCCGAAAAGGACAGGCAGGAAAAGCACGCCAAGCCATATCAACTGAAGCGACATGGTTTCGGGGATACGTCTCAGTACAACACTCCAGCTTGACCGGGTGACATGCTGGATCATGACAAAGAACAGAGCACCAAGAACAAGGCTGGCGATAAATGCAAAACTTGTGAGATAAGAGAAGAAAAACTGCTCGGTGTTGACAACCAGTCCGATGAGGCTAAGCGCAACTCCAAGTACGCCAACGGCGATAAACCCGGTGCTGATGCGATTCTCTGCTGGAAAAGTCAGGCGGTCGGTCAGTGTTGTCTGTTGATGATCCATACTCATGTTCTAAACGATTAGTCATTTTCGGTAAACTGTGCGGGATCGATGCCAAGATCTCTTAGCTCTTCTTCTCCGGCGTCCTGGCTTAATTGCAGGGCGCGAACGTAAGCGACAATGGCCCAGCGGTCTTCGACTTTGATCTGATGACGGTAGGAGTTCATTGTCCGGACACCGTTGTATATGGCACTGTAAATTTCACCGTCAGGCATGTCCCGTGTATTGTCGGACAACAGGGATGCTGCAACGTAGCCGTAATCAGATACCGGCCCCCCGCCGTCTCCCACACCGCCATGGCAAACCGCACAGTAAACATCATACTTGTGTTGTCCGCGCATCAAAAAGGATCGGGTTATATCAACCGGCATTGTATCGACATAGCTGCCGTCATCATTGATGCCCTGATAGTAGGCAGGGTCATCTTCTAAAAGACCGCGGGCAACGGTTCCTTCGACGGGCATGCGGGCTGACCGTCCGTCAGCAAAAAAAGGATTTTCCTGCTGCGTATTGAACCGCTCCTGCCAGTACATGTTGTACTGTGTATGAATCGGCGGCTTGTCGGAGGGTTGACCCCGGCAGGCACCCAAAAGAGCAGTGAGAAAGAGCAGATATAATATATTGGTCGAGATATTCTTCATGGCATGATGAGATAATGCAAAAGTCAGGAGTCCGGAATGATTTCGGTGTTTGTTGCACCCAGTTTTTCGAGGAACTCAGTGGTCTTCTTTTCGGCAAAAATCGGATCTCTGGCCTCGATGCACAGGAAAAATCCGTCATCACTGGCCCGCTCAATGTGGTTTGAATTGAACAGGGGGTTATGCAGCCGAGGAAGCTTGTTGAGGAAAAACATCCCCATGAATGCACCGAAAGAGGATAGCAGAATTACCAGTGCAAATGCTACCGGAACAAATGCGGGGAAATTCAGATACGGTTTTCCGCTGATATGAACGGGATAGGCAATATTCATGGACCAGACCTGAAGGGCTATGCCGCCCGCAAGACCGATGATGCCATGAATCAGCACAATCCATCCCAGTTTGGAGGATTTGAGTCCCATGGCATCGTCCATCCCGTGAATCGGAAACGGGCTGTAGGTGTCAAAATGTTTGTACCCTGCTTTATTGACTGCCGAGGCGGCATCCATGAGATCAGCAGGATTCTTAAACTCAGCCAGAACAGCAAAAGGGTTTTTACTTGCACTCATAACTAATCTGATTTTGAAGCATTACCATTGTTGGATCTGTAGTAGGCCGGATCAGCCTGAGGCATGACGCCCTTGACTTCGGAAATCGCAACCATTGGCAGGAAGCGAAGGAAGAGAAGGAAGAAAGTGAAGAACATACCGAATGTACCGACATAGGTCAGGACATCTACATATGTCGGTGTAAAGTATCCCCATGAAGAGGGAAGATAATCCTGGGCAAGCGAGGTCACGGTGATCACAAACCGTTCAAACCACATGCCGATATTTATGACAATGGACAGAATAAAGGTCAGGGTTATATTACGCCGGAATTTTTTCACCCAGAAAAACTGGGGAGAGACCACATTGCAGATGATCATAGTCCAGTAAGCCCAGGCATACGGGCCGAATGCCCGGTTTACGAAAGCAAACTTTTCGTATTCGAAGGCGCCGTACCAGGCGATAAAGAACTCCATCGCATAAGCAAAGCCTACCATGTTGCCTGTGACCAGTATAATGATATTCATCTTTTCGATGTGATCCACAGTCATGATATCCTCGAGACTGTAAAGCTTGCGGGCAATGATCATCAGCGAAAGCACCATGGCAAAGCCGGAAAATATGGCCCCGGCGACAAAGTAGGGCGGGAAAATGGTGGTGTGCCATCCCGGGATGACAGAGACGGCAAAGTCAAAAGAGACAATCGTATGCACGGAAAGTACAAGCGGGGTGGCCAGGCCGGCCAGAATCATGTACGCTTTTTCATAGTTTTGCCACTGCCGGTTGCCGCCTGTCCAGCCAAGAGCCAGCGTTCCGTAGACAAATTTTGATATTTTGCCTTTGACCCTGTCACGCATGGTCGCAAGGTCCGGCACCAGTCCCACATACCAGAAAAGGGTGGAAACGGTCAGGTACGTGAATACGGCAAAAACATCCCACAAGAGCGGACTGTTGAAATTGGGCCAGAGCTGCATTGAGTTGGGCAGCGGGAAAATCCAGTAGATGGTCCAGATGCGGCCGACGTGTATGGCCGGGAAAAGGCCGGCGCACATCACGGCAAAAATCGTCATTGCTTCGGCGAAACGGTTGATGGCGGTTCTCCATCCCTGCCGGAAAAGAAAAAGAATGGCAGAAATGAGTGTTCCGGCGTGTCCGATACCAACCCACCATACGAAGTTGGTGATATCCCATCCCCAGCCGACAGGCTGCTGCAACCCCCAGACACCAATACCCTGCCAGATCAGCCAAATGACCATGGCCAGCATGACGGCCATGACAATGTTGGAGATACCAAAAGCAATGTACCACCAGAGCGGGGTTCGCTCCTGGGGAATATCCGCGATCAGTTTGGTGATGCTGGCAAAATCGTGATTGCCCTTCACCAGTTGGTTATCCTGCACAGTAACGGTATTCTGACTCATGAAAAAAGATACTTATGTTTTCGTAATGCAGATGGCTGTTGCTGTCAGGTTACAGCCTGATTATCGTTTGGGTTTCGGATTTTGGCCAGATAGGTTGTTCTGGCACGAACATTCAGCTCTTCAAGCATCATGTAATTCCGGTCTTTGCGTTTTTCGATGGAGACCTTGCTTTGATCGTCACTGATATCACCGAAAGAGATTGCATTGGCAGGGCAGGCCTGCTGACATGCAGTCACAACGGTTCCGTCCGGCGGCTTGATCGAATCACCCGTTTCGTTCTTGGTATCGATTTTGGCTCTGCTGATTCGCTGCACACAGTACGTGCATTTTTCCATCACTCCGCGGAACCGGACCGTAACGTCCGGATTCATTGCCATTTGAATGATCTCGGGATCATCACCGGATGTCAGATACTCTTTGGAGTAATTGAAAAAGTTGAACCTGCGCACCTTGTAGGGACAGTTGTTTGAGCAGTACCGGGTGCCGATGCACCGGTTATACGTCATCTGATTCAACCCGTCATCGCTGTGCGTAGTAGCGGCGACTGGGCACACCTGTTCGCAGGGAGCATTGTCACAATGCATGCATGGCACGGGCTGATGTACAACTTTAGGATTGTCGGTGTCATCACCGTTGAAATAGCGGTCTGTCCGGATCCAGTGCATTTCGCGTCCCCGGCGGACTTCCCGCTTGCCGATCACCGGGATGTTGTTTTCGGCCTGGCAGGCAATGGTACAGACACCGCATCCGACACAGGAATTCAGGTCGATGGTCATTCCCCACTGAGGTTCGTGATCGGGAAACTCCTTGTCGGAAAACAATTGCACGGCATGTTCCCTGCCTTCTTTCATCCCCGGAGTGTAAACGGCATCCTGGGCGAAGGTGGGATTCTCGCGGTAGTAGTCAATGCTTGCTTCCCTGACGTGCGGACGGCCTTCCAGACTGTGATGATCCTGGGTGCTGGCTATTTCATAGGTTCGTCCGACAGTCGACACATCCACATCCTTAATAAACAGCCGGTATGTACTTGAGCGAAGAGAGTAGGTGTTAACTCCTACTTGGTCAGCCACTCTTCCGATTTGTTCGCGTCCGTACCCGGTGTAAACAGTGATGCTGTTGTCAGCATGCCCGGGCAGGACCCATGCCGCAATCTCAATCTGATTTCCATTTTCATCCGTAATGGAGATAACCTGCTGCTCCGGGTCGCCGAAACGTCGTTCGGGCGGCACACCGATGCGTTCAGCGGTGTTGGGAGAGATCAGAGCCACATTGTCCCATGTGATTTTCGTCATGGGATCCGGCAGTTCCTGAAGCCATCCGTTATTAGCAAAGCGGCCGTCATGCAGTTTCGGGTCAGGTTTTAAGACCAGTTCAATTGCATTTGCGGGTATTTCAGCCGGCATGGCAAGAAACCCGGCGGCTTCGGCGGAGAAATTGGCATCCAGTGAAACATCGGCCGGGGTGAAACCGGTGTCTTGCTGCAGCCCGTCGTGAAGAACCCTGTTCCAGTTGCTTTCAAAAGCATCCGTAAAGAATTGTTCTTGCCAGGTTTTTCTTACAATGCTGTGTCCGGACTCATCCTCTCCGTGAACAACAGCATGCAGAAACTCAACTTCGCTTTTTCCATCGAAGAGTGGCTGTATCAAGGGCTGAATAACCGATCGTGCTCCGCTCCAGGAATACCCGTCGCCCCAGGTTTCGAGGAAATGGGCGCGGTTGACATGCCAGTCGGATGCGCGCGAAGTTTCATCATAATGGAGGGAAAGGTGAAGCCGGTTCTGAACCTGCTCCAGAGCATCGTTGAACCGGAGGTCTGATGGTGCCGTAAATACGGGATTGGCTCCCACCATTATCACTGTGTCGATGTTGCCGGCGTTCATTTCTCCGACAAGTTCGCTGAAGCGTTCGTTCTGATCATCTTCTTCAAGATGCGGAACTTCGAGATAATCTATCGTCTCACCGGTGTTGCCCAAAGCGAAATTGATGGCGGCCACAGTGGCATGTACGTCGGGATCATGTTCGGATCCGGCGGTCAGGATGCTGTTTCCCTGATGGGCAAGCAGTTCCTCGGCAAGTACGCTGATCCAGCTGTGATCACTGAATTCATTACCATATCCTGAAAAGGCCTCAAGGTCATCCAGGGAGTCAGCAAGTTTGCCGGCCAGTGCAAAAACAAAAAGTGGAATTTCGGATGATTTGATCCGCAGTCTGTGATCGGCATTTGATCCGGTCAGGGAGTAATTGCTTTCTGCTACATAAAGTCTCGACGGTTTGCCGTTCTGATCTTCAGGAATGGCTTTGCTTTTTGCAAAATCGCCGATATGGACAATATCATTATCACTATCCAGCATGAAGTCATCATTCAGCGACACCGTAATCCTGGATTTACCGAAATGATGCAACGGTCGCAGGCGCCGGCCGAAAGCTTTATGTATCCCGCTTAACAGGGACTCATCATTGTAGGGTTCAAAGGTGACCCACCGGGCATTCGGGAATTTGTCCAGTGCCTCCCCGCGCAGTCTGAGCAGCGATGGTGACGAACTGGCTTCAGAGATGAATGCAATGCTGCGGTCGGTGTCGGAAAAATGGTCATTGCAGAAAGAGACAAAATCGTCCCAGCTTCTGTCAGATCCGTCCTGCCGGATTTTTCTGGACCGGTCCTGGTCATACATATCCAGAATAGCGGCCTGCATGCGGGAGTTGGTCCGGCCTTTGCTTTCAGGATGCAGATCGTTGCCTTCAATTTTTGTGGGACGTCCCTCATGAGTTTCAACAACGATCCCGGTCAGATTGCCTTTGAAAGGAACGGCAGTTGCGTAGAATAGCGGCTTTCCGGGAACAAGATGCTCCGGCTGCCGGGTATAGGGCATGATTTTTTGAACCGGCTTGCGGCAGGATGCCAGTCCGGCAAGAGCTACAGATGCTCCCATGATCTGGAGGAAGTTTCTTCTTGAAACTCCGTCGGTCAGTTCCGTGGCATTTTCGGGAAACTCTCGTTCTGCAAATTTCCTGTACTCTTCATTTTGAGCCAACTCGTTGAGACTTCGCCAGTACGTTTGTTGTTGCTCTTTGGACATATGTTAAGAATCGTTCGGTATCGTAGAAGTATTGATTATCGGTGACAAGCGTTGCAATAGACGGAGGCGTCAATATTGCGCTTCTCTATGATCATCTGGGCAAATTCATAGTGATCGTCAGGCGGTTCCCAGGCCATATTGGTTACCTCTTCAACAGGCCGCAGGTTCGGCCCCGGGTCGTTGTGGCAGTCGAGACACCACCCCATGCTCATGGATTCGGTTTTCATGACCACTTCCATCCGGTCAACACGTCCGTGGCAGGTGGCGCAGCCGACACCTGCGTTCACGTGGATGGAGTGGTTAAAGTAAGCGTGATCAGGAACATCATTTACCCGTATCCACTCTACTGGGTCACCGCTTTCCCAGCTGTCAAATAACGGTTGCAGTTTTTCGCTGTCTGTGGCTACATATTCGTGACAAGTCATACATGTTTCAGTGGATGGGATTCCGGCAGCTGCCGATTCCCAGGCAGATCCGTGGCAGTACTGACAATCCAGACCGAGTTCCGAAACATGGAATTTATGACTGTATGGAATGGGTTGATTCGGTGCGTAACCTACTTCCAGATATTCAGGGGAGCCGAAATACCAGAAGCCAAAAATAATACCCGTGATTATGATAATCGTAGCAAGATGTATCCGCTTTGGAATATTGTTGACCCATTCGGGAAAAATCTGCGCCATATATACAGCATTTATATTTGAATAGAAGGATACCTGTAATCAGTTCGGGAATGACAAGGCAAGCCGGGTGACAGGACCAGTGGGTGTCATATATATTACATTGACCTTCATTCCAATTTTGCACGAATTGCTTTGTTCTCGGCAGGTATGGATACGCACCATATCCGATGAAAAACAGAAACGTACATCACTGATTGGCAATAAATATAGCTGAAATTGGAAGCTAAAAAAAAGAAAAAAATGAAATTTCACATAATCTTAAGAGTTCAGGAATAGATTTGTTTTTTTTTTCTGTTTTAAAGGCAGGGGAGTAAACTGTTCCGGCCTCTGCAGTTACATCAGTACTCACATATGCATCGGTATTTAGCTGAACTTATTCTAAATTGCAGCTGTTCTAAATCCCTGATATTCAATCCTGTCAGTTTCTTTATCCCCAATACTCCCGATAACGATCAACCGAAACGCGCTCCATGATTATTACCATTACAGACCTCCCGCAGCTTAATGCTGTTCTGAATTCCATTGCAACCATTTTTCTCTTTGCCGGTTTCATATTCATAAAAAAACGGAATATTCAGGCTCATATGAGAATGATGTGGTCTGCATTCATCATGTCCGCTCTTTTCCTGATCAGCTATGTCATTTTTCATTACCAGGTTGGCTCCGTGGGTTACGATGGCACGGGATGGATTCGTCCGGTCTACTTTGCCATTCTGATCAGCCATATAATTCTGGCCATAGTGAATCTGCCCATGATACTGCTTACGATGTACCGGGCTGTCAGAAAAGATTTTGAGCGGCATAAAAAAATTGCCCGCTGGACCTGGCCCGTCTGGATGTACGTTTCTGTGACCGGGGTGATCGTCTACCTGATGATGGAATTCTCCGGGAGCTATGACAAGCTCTATTACCTGCAGTAATTATTCTTCCGGCGGTATAAAGAAGGCAAAAAAAAGCCCCCGGAAGAGAGGGGGGCTTATAAGGCGAATCAGATATCAAGAGAACCCATGAATTCCTTTCCGGGCTCAGGTACGATTATCTTCGTTTTCTTGTTACCGTATTTTTCTACCAGGGAAATAAACTCTTCCGGTGTTCCCGTGAGTATTGGCATGGTGCCATAGTGCATGGGAATGGCAAACCGGGGTTCCATTATGTTGCATGCATAGGCCGCTTCGGCCGGACCCATAGTGTAATAGTCACCCACGGGCAGAATAACCATGTCCGGGCGGTACAGCTTTCGGTACATTTTGAAATCGGGCATGATATTCGTATCACCGGCATGGTAGATTTTGAAGTTCCCAAAATGGAGAATGAATCCGGCGGGTTCTCCGGCATACTTGCCGTTCCAGGAATTTGAATGATTGGCATTGGTCATTGTTGCCTTGAAAGCGCCGAGGTCAACAGTTCCCCCCTTGTTCATTTCAACTGCCTGTTCTTCCGGCAAACCATCCTCTTTCAGCAGTGCCGACAGCTCAACGATGGAAACTACCTTTGCGCCGGTTTTTTTTGCTATCGGAATCGCATCGGCGGCATGATCCATGTGTCCGTGAGTCAGCAGTATGAAATCTATCTGATCGGGTGATTTCCAGGAATCAGGTGTCTTTGGATTGTCTGTGAGGAAAGGATCGACAAGAACTTTTTTTCCTGATGATGTGCCAAACAGAAACGTTGAATGACCTAACCATCGAGCTGTAATCATTGCGCACCTCTTTTGTTTTATGATTGTGGAATACTTGTAAAAATCGCCTGCTCTTAATCAAAAACAAGAAAAAAAACACTACCGTTTGCCATAAGATAATCTTATTTTAGAGCCGGAAACAGAAGTATGATTTTTCAGCCTGATACGGTGCCTGGTTATGCGTGCCGAATCCTGTTCTGGTTTGACAGCACAATCTGACTCCGGGATTATCAGGTATCAGGCATGACTACCGGTGTTAATATAAACGGTTATATAACGTCATTTTTAACAGGCAGCAGCGGACTGACTGCCTCAGAAACCTTCACTCAAAAATATTACAACTTATGTCTCAACCAAAGCGTTTAGCCATCCTTGTGGCTGGTGGACCAGCTCCCGGAATCAACAGTGTTATCGGATCTGCAGCTATCAGGGCCATTCAGCATGGATATGAAGTGCTCGGACTGAAAGACGGATTCAAGTGGATCATGAGAGGCGATACTTCTCACATCGAGCATTTGACTATTGAAAAGGTAAGCAGGATCCATCTTCGCGGCGGTTCTTTCATCGGAATTGCCCGTGATAATCCCACAAAAAAGAAAGAGGATCTCGAAACTGCCATCAACACGCTCCTGAAGCTGGGTGTTGACAAGCTGGTGACCATTGGCGGTGATGATACGGCATTCAGTGCCATGACACTTGAGAAGCATGCTGATGGCAAGATCAGTGTCGTTCATGTTCCCAAAACCATTGATAACGACCTTGATCTGCCGCACGGAATTCCGACATTCGGCTTCCAGACAGCACGACATATCGGTGTTGAGATTGTCAAAAACCTGATGGAGGATGCAAGGACCACTTCCCGCTGGTACTTCGTGGTTTCCATGGGACGCAAGGCAGGACACCTGGCTCTCGGTATCGGCAAGGCTTCCAGTGCCACTCTCACACTGATACCCGAGGAGTTCAAAGAGGAAGAAATTCCGCTTGGCAAGCTGACGGATATTCTGGTTGGGTCCATTCTCAAACGCAAAGCCCTGGGGCAGCATAACGGTGTTGTTATTCTTGCCGAAGGTCTGGTTGAACGTCTCAGTACCAAGGAGCTTGAAGGCCTGGCTGAACTCGAGCGCGACGAGCATGACAATCTGCGTTTTGCCGAGCTTGACCTCGGAGAGATTCTAAAAAACTCCGTTAAGAAGCGTCTCGAGGAACTCAGCCAGAAAACTACTATTGTATCGAAAAACATCGGTTACGAATTGCGCTGTGCCGATCCGATTCCGTATGATATGGAATACACAAGGGATCTTGGGTTTTCTGCTGTTGAGTTCATCGTCAAAGGCGGTACTGCTGCCATGGTATCCATCCAGGGCGGCCACTTTGTGCCGATGTATTTCAAGGATATCCTGGACAAGGAAACCGGTAAAACCAAGATCAGAATGGTTGACCGCACCGCCATGTCATTTGCAATTGCCATGCAGTACATGATCCGCCTGGAAAGCAATGACTTTAAAAACGATGAGATGCTTGAAAAACTTGGTAATGCAGCCGGTATCAGCGGCGCGGATTTCAAATCGAAATTTGAGTATGTCACTGAGTTCGAGGTAGAAACCGATGAAGTGAGCAAAAGCATTAGGAATAACTTTCCCGAAAGTTTCTAATAAGCTTATCAGCTTTTTTTGACATCTCGTTTTTGATGTATCAGATCAGCGCGGTTTCCGGATAATAATGCCGGAGGCCGTGCTTTTTTTTTTTGCAACCGCAAGTCCTGACCGCAGATGTATTATGGGAAAAGTGATTCATCATGAATGACGTCAGATAGATAATTTGCAATAAAATCTGCATCTTGTAAATGGCGACTGGCTGACAAATGCCTTGCACAGCGCTTTATTTTCTGATTAATATCCACCACTCAATCGGGAGTAATTATGGCAGAAAAGATCAAACTTCATCCGGTAACACCACACCAAAAACGCATTTACTCCATAGCCGATCACATTAAGAATGATGATATACTGTTGCTGCCGACGGATACACAATACGCCCTGGCCTGCCTTTATTCGAACAAAAAGGGGATTGAACGCATCAGGCAGATCCGTCAGCTGAAAAATGATCATCTGCTGACTCTTATATGCGATTCACTCACCGGAATATCAAAATTTGCCAAACTTGGTGACAATCAGTTCAAAGTGATAAAAAAACTGATTCCGGGGCCATATACTTTCGTTTTGCCGGCCACCAAGGAAGTACCGAAATTGCTGCTCAATCCCAGGCGCCAAACGATCGGGTTCCGCGTGCCGGACTATCCGATTTGCCAGAAACTTGTGGATGAACTTGGAGACCCGCTTATAGCCACCACCGCCCGCCATCCCGATTATGAAGACGGTCATGGGAACGGAACTACAAGCCGAAAGGAGCTATTCAGACGATTTGAAAAGCAGATTGATCTGATTGTTGACAATGAGCAGCAGCTGTCAAATGAACCTTCTACCATTGTGGACATGTCTGATGCTGATCCGGTTGTCATCAGGGCAGGAAAAGGATATGACGAGTTCCTTTCTGTTTGCGCTGTTGCTGATCTGACTCCGGTTGAAGCCTGATATCTCAGATCTGTTTCAGGCTCGCGGTATAGTCCGGCCGGATTATCCCTTTTTCCGTGATAAAAGCATCAACAAGCTCGTGCGGGGTGATGTCAAAGGCCGGATTATACACCGGAGCTTTTTCCGGTGCGGTAACCTGATCGCCTATGACTCGAAGCTCATCATCCTGGCGTTCTTCAATGGGAATGTCATCACCTGTCGGAGTATTCAGGTCGATGGATGACTTCGGTGCCGCTACGTAAAAAGGGATACCGTGATGCTTTGCCAGAACAGCAAGACTGTATGTGCCGATTTTATTGGCAACATCACCATTTGCCGCCACACGGTCCGTCCCCACTATGACAAGGTCGGGTTTGCTTGATTTCATGACCCATCCGGCCATGGAATCTGCAATGATGTGATAATCAATTCCAGTTTTCTCAAGTTCCCAGGCGGTAAGTCTGCTTCCCTGCAGCAAAGGGCGGGTTTCATCCACCCACACGTGAATTTTTTTACCTTTCAGGTGGGCATGATATATGACAGAAAGTGCCGTACCGTACTTTCCGGTTGCCAGACTTCCCGTATTGCAATGGGTGATAATGGCGGCATTGTCAGGAATAAGCTCCTGGCCGGCAATTCCAATATCAGCGCAGATTTGCTTGTCATTTTCGTGAAGGTCCCTGGCCAGATCCAGCAGGGCGGATGTGATTTTTTCCGCAGGTTCTCCCTGCATGCTGTCAGACAGACTAAGAGCCTGGTCCAGTGCCCACTGCAGGTTTACAGCAGTGGGTCGTGCCGACGACAGGTATTCGCAGATTCGCTGAATCTCTGAGTGAAGATCAACTATTTCGATCTCCGGCAGATCTTTGGCTCCAAGGTAAACTCCGTAGGCTGCTGCAATACCTATGGCCGGAGCTCCGCGTACCCGCAGGGAACGGATCGCCTCCCACACTTTTCCTACTTCGAAAATATCCTGATAAATTTCCCTTCCGGGAAGAAAAGTCTGATCGATAATGCGGATGTGGTCTTCCTTCCACTGAATCGGTTCAACTATGTGCAGTTCCGGGTTCTTGTTATTCATGCTGTAACATATGCTGAGTGTGGGAATTAAAATGTTCTGCGTTATTATGCTCTCGGATGATACGTGCGGTGCACTTCTTCGAGAAACGAACGGTCTATGTGCGTGTAAATCTCGGTAGTCAGGATGGAGACATGGCCCAGCATTTCCTGTACTGCCCTGAGATCCGCACCGCCCTCAAGCAAATGAGTCGCAAATGAATGACGCAGCGTGTGCGGATGTATGGATTTGGTTATGCCGGCTTCTTTTGCGGCACCCGTTACGATATGCCACAGGCTCATACGGGACAACGGCTTCCCTCTGTAGCTCAAAAACAGGCGGTTTTTTGCTGTATCGGGATTTTTCATCAGAAACGGGCGTGCATTGCGAAGATAATCACTTATGGCTTCAAGAGCTTTTTCACCAACGGGGACAAGCCGCTCTTTGTTACCTTTTCCGATTACTTTGACAAGCTGGAGTTCATTAATGAGTTGATCGGTTTGCAGTTCAATGGTTTCCGACGCCCGGAGCCCGGTTGCATACATCAATTCCAGAACAGCTGCATCTCTTAATCCCAGCCGGTCACGGCGGTCGGGAGCCTCAATCACAGCAGCAACTTCATGCTGATCAAGTACATCCGGCAGCTTTCTGCCTTTTCTCGGCAACTCAATCAGTTCGGCGGGATTTGCCGGACACCATTGCTCAACAACGGCAAACTGGTGAAAACCACGGATGGATGAAATATTTCTGGAAAGGGTGCTGACCGAAAGCTGCATGGAACGCAACTCCAGTAAATATGTCTCAATGTGACCGAGAGTTACACCTGAGAGGTCGCCGATTCCGATATCGCGTCCGATAAAGGTCAGATAGCGCCGCAGGTCATTGTCATATGACTGCAGGGAGTTTTCAGCCAGTCCTTTTTCAAGTTTAAGAAAGTAAAGATACTGTTCTCTCTGTTTTTTAAAATACGTCATTTGTCTGGATATGCAGGCACAAGCCCGGTTTACTCAGCCCGGTTACTTTTTGATTTACCGGCTGAATCATCAGCACTCTTCTCTCCGGTCTGGCCGGAAGCGGCCTCCTCCTGTTTGTCAGGGTATTTCACCCGGCCATGATACATGCCCTGAAGGATACGTATGAAAATATCTTTAATAATTTTCAGGTCTTTCAGAGTAAGTGCGCAATTGTTGAGCTGGCCTTCGGAGAGCCTGTCATCAACCATTCGGTTGACCAGGTTTTCGAGCTTTTGGAAGGAATGGTCTGACATGGATCGCGAGGCTGCTTCGACTCCGTCAGCCAGCAGGATGATACCGGTTTCTTTGGAATCGGGTATCGGTCCATCATAGCGGAAATCTTCTTCCTGAATTTCCTGATCATTGCCGGACTCATTCATGGCTTTTTCGTAAAAGAACCGGATCAGTGACGTGCCGTGATGGGTGCGTATGAATTTGATGATCGTTTCGGGAAGCTCGATTTCTTTGGCCATTTTAACACCGGCATCCACATGATTTTTTATGATCAGTGCACTCATCCTGGGTTTCAGTTTATCATGTACATTCCCTGAGCGTTGATTTTCGACGAAATACTGTGGTTTTTCAAGTTTTCCGATGTCATGGTACAACGCGCCTACACGGCAGAGCAGTGAATTTGCCCCGATGCCGGTGGCTGCTGCTTCTGAGAGATTGGCTACCTGGAGGCTGTGGTGAAAAGTGCCGGGAGCTTCCAGCATAAGTTGTTTGAGGATAGGGCGGTTTGTATCACTTAGTTCCAGAAGCGTTACGTCCGTAGTGATACGGAACGTCTTTTCGACCAGCAGAATAAGCGGGTAGGCCAGCCAGATACCGACGGCATTTCCGGCAAGAAAGAGCAGATTATCCGCATATATGCTCCATCCGCCAACTTTTGTGAGTGTGAAACCAAGCAATACCAGGGCATAGGAGAAAAAGATGAGAGCCGGGGTAGTCAGATAGAACTGGCTGCGGTCTTTGATATCACGGACGGAATAGACTCCGATGCTGCAGGCCGTAATGGTGGCCACTACAAACTCGAAACTGCTTCCAAACATCAAACCTGCCAGCATGGCCACCATGGTAGTAGCCATCAGTCCGACCCTTGAATCGAAAATGATGGTAAGCAGTATAGGTGCTATTGCAAAGGGCACGACATAAGGTGAAAGTTCATCAACGCGGGCAACAAAAGCGCCGATGGTATAGACCAGGGCAATAGTCAGAAAAACCAGAAGCAGCATCGGGTTTTCATCAAAAATTTTGCGCCGGTACAGATATATATAGAAAAAGAAAATCAGGAATACGGCCAGCACCAGCAGTGACTCGCCGAAATACTGTTTCCACAGCTCAATATCACTTGCTCTTTCCGCACGTGCCCGCGCAAGGCTTTGCAGCATGTTGTGCCGTTCGGGTGTAATGATGTCTCCGCGCCTGATTATGACCTGCCCGGCGGATACAGCTCCTTTGGTTGGGGAGATGGCCTCAATTTTTTCCTGAACCTGTTCTTCTGTATCCTCTTCACTGAACCTTAAATTGGGTTCTGCAATACCGTCGAACAACAGCAATACCGACTGAACAACTTCTCCGTCAAACCTGCGCGCCAGACGGGTTTCTGCAAAATTCCGGGCATCATTCACGGTGCGGATCAGATCCAGGGAAACAGTCCGCTCGGTGCGTTCCCGCAGATCACGTACCGTGATTTCGTCTGTCTGGATGTCATCTTTCGGGATATCGATGACCCCGTCCGAGTAAAGTTCGCGCAGCAGATCAGCCAGTTTGTTTTGTATCTGCTCGTGGAATGCGGGAGTATCGCCGGGGCTTTCCGTCAGTTCGTGATAATGCTCAAGAAGGGGCTCCCAGTCATTTGTTTCCAGGTTGATTTCGGACCTGTTTCGAAGGCGTGAGAAGTACAGGCTGTCATCCCGGGCCTGGGCCGACTCCATCGCTCTGGATTCCTGCCAGTCTGAGTAGGCCTGCAGCACCGGCAGCATTTCCCGGAATAATTCATCAAGGCGATTAAAAGCGCCTGATTCGGCATTGTGATCGACCTTGAAAATGGGAGGCGTATACTGCTGGATTTCCCGGATTTCTTCACGAATCTCGGCATCGTCTTTTATCAGACTAAAGGTGAACGGTGCGGTCAGATCATCATCCCGCCAGGGGTCACCTATGTTATATGCCGTTTCATGAAAGGTTGATTTGGGATAGAGTCCGATTACCAGCGCCAGAAAACCGATGCTCAGCAAAAACTTGAATACGTTGTTCTTGCTGAAGAGCCCGGGAACCTTGTCCTTTTTCTGTTTTTCAACAGTGAAAGGAACAAAAGCCTTTTTTTTGCGCTGCAGCCCCAGTTTGTCTAAAAATCCCATAGCAACAGGAGGAAAAATGTCTTGAGAGAATCACCCATCAGCGGAAACCAGCCGGCGAATACCGTCGGCAATTGCAGCTACAGTGAAGAAAATACTTACGCCAATCAAAGTATACCATGGATATGCAATATTCCCTAAAAATATGATAGCCGCCATTGAAAATACGCATACCATCAGAGCTATGGTAGCACTGATTCGGTGAATGGATGTAAACCGGCCAGTGAAAAATGCTCCCAGAAGGCCTCCGTAAGTGAATCCGGCAATAGCCAGTCCAAGTTCAACAACCGGGTTTTCGGTATCGGAAAAAGAAATGGCAAACAGTATGAAAACACCGGTCCACATCAGCGTGAATCCGCGGGATATGATCATCGAATTCGGAAGCTCGGACAGTTTCGGGAATACGTCAAACAGGGTAGAAGAGGACAAGGCCGAAAGCGAACTGCTCAGAGTACTCATTGCCGCGGCGAACAGACCTGCAATAAGCAGTCCGGCAATACCTACCGGGACTTCTTCATTGATGAATTTCAAAAGCACCTCGTCGGCCTGGGTAAGTCCAAGTTCACTGATGGACAACCCCTGATAGTAGCCGTAAATGGTCATCCCGACAATCAGGAAAAGAACAAACTGAACAAGCACGAGAAAACCACTGGATACGATGGCAATCCTGGCTTTTTTCAACTGTCCGCATGCCAGGAGCCGCTGGACCATCAGGTGATCGACACCGTGTGACGCCATCGACAGGAACATTCCTCCCAGCACGGCACCAATAATATTGTATGGAGTGGTGAATATTTCGGTGAACGAATGCGGAAGGGTAATGACCTGCATTTTATCTGCTTCTGTAAGCATGGGAATCAGCGGGTCGACAAGTTGTGTACCGGCAAACCATATCACAAAGGCACCGCCAAAGGTATAGACGGCAAGCTGAAGGACATCGATCCAGATGACAGATTTCAGTCCGCCGTAATATGTGTAAGCCAGTGTCAGGGCGGCAATGATGGAGATGGAAATGGGATAATCCAGCCCTGTGATCACTTTTATGGGAATGGCTGCGGCAAAAAGGCGGACACCGTCAGCAAGCAGGCGGGTAACAAGAAATACGATCGAGATTAGTCTTTGAAAATTGGGGCCGAAGCGCTCCTTGAAAAACGTGTATGCTGTTTTCTGCTCTCCTTTGAAGTAGGACGGGAGTATGAGCCAGGCGATGATTATGCGGCCCAGTATGTAACCGAATACAATCTGAAGGAATACAAAACTTCCGAGATAGGCAACGGCCGGGATCGATATGACCGTGAGCATGCTTGTTTCGGTGGCAACAATGGAAAGTGAAACTGCCCACCAGGGAACATTGCCGTCCGTTTTAAAGTAAGAGGTGGAATCGGCAGGCCGTCCTCCAGCCTTGATTCCAATTACAACACAAAGCAATAAATACAGAATGATGACCAGCAGGTCAATTAATGAAAGTCCCATGTAATGCAAAAATTATGTTTATGATGCCCCGGCGCTGCCGGTCGAAGAGGGTACAAAGTGTTACTCTTCCATCTCAGAGGCAAGAGTAATGCCTTCATCGGTATCAGCGGCAATGGTAAATGCGTTGTCGAGCTGGGAAATGCTCAGCAGGCTCTTTATACGCTCAGGAACATTGCATAATACAAGATTGCGGTCAAGATCCCGGTAGAGTCTTTGTGCAAGCAGCAATGCCCCCAGGCCACTTGAATCAGCAAAACTGATAGCACTCAAATCCAGAATAAGGTGACCGGAGTCACTGGTATTGGCCAGAACGATGAACTGGCTTTTGAGTTCCGGAGCCACCTTGCTGTCAAGCCGCTCCGATTTCAGGGTCATTATGGAATAATTGTCTTCGGTCTGAATTTCAAACTTCATCGATAACCTCTTTGGGTATTCTGATCAATGGTTAACATGGAATATTTCTGGATCCGCTCCCGGAGCATAAAATAACAAATCCGTTGACTTTCTCATCTTTTTTCAATGAATCTGATGAATTCAGATTCATCCAGAATCCTGATACCAAGTTTCTTTGCCTTGTCAAGTTTGCTGCCTGCTTCATCACCGGCAACGACATAGTCGGTTTTTTTACTGACAGACGTTGAGACTTTTCCGCCGTTCTTTTCAATCATTGACCTGGCATCGTTGCGTTTCAAACCCGGCAGTGTTCCGGTGAGGACAAAAGTCAGGCCTGACAAGTTTCCGGTATTATCTGACGGGCTCTCCGTTTCCATTTGCAATCCGATTTCACGCAGCTGTCTGACCATTAAGCTGTTGTCAGGATTGGAGAAAAAGGAGCGGACTGACGCGGCGATACGCGGTCCGATGGAATCAACCTCGCAGAGATCTTCTTCCGAGGCTGCTGACAATTTATCAATATCAGAGAATGCCTTTGCCAGATCACGGGCTACAGTAACACCTACAAACCTGATGCCAAGAGCATAAAGGACTTTTTCAAATGGCTTCTCCTTGCTTTTGTGAATAGCATTGACAAGATTCTCAGCGCTTTTTTTACCCATTCGCTCCAGTGGTATCAGGTCTTCTTTTGAAATACGGTATAAATCGGGAAATGTCTGCACGAGTCCGGCAGCAACCAGCTGACCGACTACGGCACTTCCCAGACCTTCGATATCCATTGCGTCACGGGATGCGAAATGTTCGAGCCGGCTCCGGATCTGCGGCGGGCACTGGTTGTTGGTACAGCGCCAGGCAACCTCTTCGGGAAGCTTTACCAGCTTTGAATCACATGCCGGACATTTTTCCGGCATTTTGAAGGGCGCATCGCGATGTTTGTCTTCCTGCAAGATCACGTTAATGACCTGGGGGATGATATCTCCCGCTTTTTCAACGGTCACCTGATCACCAACACGAATGTCTTTCCGCTGAATTTCCTCTTCGTTGTGAAGCGTCGCTCTTTTGACCGTGGTTCCTGCCAGTGACACAGGCTCAAGTTCAGCAACCGGTGTTATGGTACCCAGCCGGCCAACCTGCAGGGTAATTTCGCGGATGCGGCTTACAGCCTGTTCGGCTTCGAATTTGTAGGCAATAGCCCATCGCGGTGCTTTTGCAGTCTGACCAAGGATTTCGCGGTAACGCTCTTCGTTGACTTTTACGACTACGCCATCGGTTTCATAAGGGAGGTTTTTCCGTATTCCGGCCCAGGAGGAAATCACATCGTGCACCTCATCTATATTTTTGCATCGCTTGCGGTGTTCACAGACCTGAAACCCGGCCTCCTCAAGAATATTCAGTTTTTCTTCCTGCGTGCGCTGCCTGTTGTCATCGTCGATAAGAAGATCGTAGGCGAACATACGTATCGGACGACGAGAAACCGTAGCGGGATTTTGCAGCTTCAGCGTTCCGGCAGTAGCATTGCGGGGGTTGGCGAAAACACTCTCACCGTTTTCGGATCGCTGATTATTCATTTTTGCAAACGCCGCAACTTCCATATACGCTTCACCGCGTATTTCGACTTCAGGTGCAATTTCTGCAGGAATTTCAAGCGGTACGTCGCGGATAGTGCGAATATTGGGGGTAATATCATCTCCTTGAGTACCGTCACCTCTTGTTGCTCCAAGGGTCAGGCGGCCATTTTCGTAACGAAGTCTGACAGCCATGCCGTCATACTTCAGTTCGGCCATATAACTGTAGTTTTCATGGCCCAGTATGTTTTTTACCCTGCGGTCAAAATCATTAAGTTCGTCACTGTTGTACGTGTTGGAAAGACTGAGCATGGGAACCGGATGAACAACCGTAGGAAACTCTTTGGTTGGCTTTCCTCCAACCCTGCTGGTCGGGGAACTGCCTGCATCAAAACCATACTCTTCTTCAAGCTTACGCAGTTCATCAAGAAGCAGATCATATTCGCGATCCGACATCAGCGGTGCAGCTTCCTGGTAATAAGCATCATTGGCCGCTTCCAGAAGGGATCTCAGTTCCCTCACCCTCTTGCCTGCCTTCTCATTATTCATAGGAAAAACTGTTGTTACGGTGAAAAACGAGGACGGTCTAAAATCGAGACGGGAAGGGGCATGTTTTCAAAGATGTCGGAATCGGGTTCAGCAAACTGGTCGTTATCCGCCAGATCAGCTCTGGTGAGACGAACCCGGGTTCCGTCCAGATAAAACTGACTGAAATCCTCGATGAGATTGCCATTGAAGATCAGGACCATTCGTGAAAGTGTTCCCTGAAATGTGATTTCATCAGTAAAATCGAACCGCATCAACTGTCCCTGTTCGACCCAGTACGGGCGCAGCGGCAGGCTTCCGTTGTCTTCTTGTTCAGTAAACAGGTCAGAGTGCACCCTGATCGGTTCGAGATTTCCGTGAAGTGCATAGGCATAAATAAACAGAGTGTCGTCCTCAACCGAATCTGTGAAAAGTTCGTCGGTGATCGTGCTTTCATCCATTTCTGCAGCTGCATCATCATCCTGATCTTCAACCGGCATTCCAAGCTCGCCGATTGTTTCGTCGGATGTTTCAGGTCCGGAGATGTCATCCGCAACCGGCTCTTCACCGGCGATGCCGGGATCATCAGGCGCGACCTGTCCGTCAGGTTCAGGGGCTTCATCAGGCGCCGGTGGTTCGGCTTGATCGGATGGTTCCGCCACCTGTGGACTGTCACCGGTTCCGCTTCCGGCTGCGGCCGTTGATTCTTCCGGGTCGGCACCCGTGTCATCCGTATCACCTGCATGGCTGCCGGATTCATTTTCTGCAGTAACCGCGTTCTCTTCTGCTGCAGGAGCACGGGTAAGCGGATCCTCTTCCGGCTGCCAGAACCAGTAAATGGATCCTGCGGCAATTGCCAGGGCCAGTAAAATTGCAATTATAACCCAGAAGAGGCGGTTTCTTTGCGGTTTGTAGACAGCAGTTTTAACTCTTGAAGCCCAGTCAATGTTTTTGAGGTCGGGCGGTGCGGATTTTTCATCTGATGATGAAGATGCCCCTGCTGCTGACTCCGTTGCCATTGTAGAAGTGGATAGTGGTTTTTTCAGACTTTTGTCTTCCCATTCAACATCATCGATTGTTTTTTCCTGAGATTCAGGGGTAATGGTCTGGGACTTTTTCAGGCCCTCGTTTTTTTTCCTGTCATCGGCTGGTTGCGGCGAGGATTCTTCAGAAGCTGATCCGGTATCATTGCGGTCACTTTCATCCGCTGAACCCTTTGCCTGCTGTTCCGGCTCTTTATCATCAGCTTTTTTATCCGGTTTGCCCCAATCTTCTTCGGCGGTATCCTTTTTTTTGTCTTCTGAATCCCTGCCGCCGCTGTTGCCGGCAACATAGATCTGATAAAGCCCGTCATTGTACGTGCCGATTTCATGTTCATCAAGGGCATTGATCATGTCGGAATCAGCAATTCCCACGGCTTTTGCGTAGGTCCGGAAATAGCTTCTCAGGTACGTTTTGTTTTTCGTCGTTCCGGAAAAGATCGACCCGTCCTCGATTGCTTCAATGGTTTCGATCGGGAGTCGGCATTTGTAATAGACATCCTGCCTGCTCAGTCGCTTTGACTTTCTGATTTGAACAAGGTCGTCGGAAATGTTGGACATTTGGGTTACCTGGAATTATTGATTTTGCATAAAGGCTGATAAAAAATGTCGGCAGAAGATTTGTTTCATTGCCCCATAAACCACTGGATCCTTCTGTGTGTCATGAAATCCGGCATATTACCCGGAATGTGTTCATGCTGCAACAGTATATGATCTGTCTGAATATAAGAAATATTCGCCGTGTTGTAAGGAACGCAGATAATTCAACTCTAATTACCGAAAGGTATGAAAACTGAGAAAAAAAACGGAGTGTGCTGAATTGATTGGATATTTTAAAACTCTGGGGTCCGATATATTCGATTTACTGTACCCGGTAAGTTGTCTTGTGTGCGGAGACAGGTTGTTTCATGATAACAGCCATATTTGCACATACTGTCTCGATTATGCTTTTGAACCAGCAAATGAAGAGTACAGGGAGTCTTGTGACGGGTTAATCATACCGGACTGGATTACTATGCAGGACTCACTTTGGGAGTTTGACAAGGGTGGATACCTGCAGGATGTCCTGCATCATCTGAAATACAGTGGGGTGTCTGAACTTGGCAGGGTCCTGGGACGAAAATTAAGCCTCAAGCTGAGGAAAAATCCGTTTTTTGACCTCGATGAGGAAGTGCTGCTTTTGCCGGTACCGCTTCATCCGTCACGCCAGAGGAAAAGAGGCTATAATCAATCAGCCATGATAGCGGAAGGAATATCTAAAGCAACCGGAGCTGAAATAGTTGACCAGTCGGCAATAAAACGCATAAAGAATACCCGGACTCAGACGGGGCTAAGTTCTGCATCAAGAAAAAATAACATAGCAGGAGCATTTCAGCTTGCCAAACCTGAAGTGTTTCAGTCCGGCAGGGTTCTTATCATCGATGATGTCATCACAACCGGTGCTACCATGCTTGAATTAGCCGGAGTTGTCAGACCTTTATGTGATCACATTGGACTTGCTACGGTTGCAAGGGCATAAAAGATTTATTCTATGCCGTCGTTAATGGCGTTGAGACAATAGTGATCTCCTGTTTGGTGATCTCCTGTTTGGTGATTACCTCGGATAGCAATAATTTATACGCCGGATATATCCTAATGCAGATTCAGATTCATATTTCCAAATGAGTGTATCAAGGCACCCAGACAGCCATTTTATAGAAACGCCCCGCGGAATTTTCACTTCTGCAGGCAACTGGTTTCATATTACCTCGAAGGCCCTCCGGAGCTATGCCCCCGGCTTGCTGGAAAAGCATACACTCGAAAAAATGGTAAAAAAAGCCGAAATCTGGATCAGAAGTGCAGATAATATTGGTATTGTATTATTCATGACATTGCTGTACTACCAGGGGCTGTTGCCTGCAGTTGTACTCACACTTTTCTTTGTTCCAATCTGGCATATAAATAAAAGCAGTCTGGTGAGTCTGACACTGACCAATATTCTATGGTTACTTGACAAAGAGATTCTGGTGGTATTGATTTCCATACTGGTTTTAAGCTGGATGGGAATTACCGGGCAATACGAATCCGTGGTTTTCGGTATTATCATGTTCTGTTTCCTGAAATTCGGGTGGATTCGCTACCTTGTGGAATGGCTTCACGGAAAATTGTTTGAGGGAACGCTGCTGCTCAATGACCGGGTATTAAAGATGATCATACTCAAATATGCAATTAAAGAGGATGTACCCGTAAAAGAGGTCGGTGCCATGGAAAAGGAGATACTGTCACTGATCGAGCAGCAAAAAGAGGTAGCAAGAAAATTTAAAAACAGGAAATAAGACAGCATGAGTGAAGAAGTTCGGCGGATGTTTGCATCCATATCGGGTCGCTATGACCTGCTCAATTCGGTATTATCACTGGGTGTGCATCACAGCTGGCGGAAAAAAGCCGTAAAGTTCACCGGGGCCAGACAGGGAATGCATGTACTGGATTGTGCGACGGGCACCGGTGATCTGGCAATAGAATACAAAAAGGCAGTCGGATCCGGCGGCACCGTGGTGGGAACTGATTTTTGTGCAGAAATGCTCTCCCCCGCCCCCGAAAAGGCCCGCAAACAAAATGTTGATATCCGGTGGGAAGTCGCCGACGCCATGGACCTCCCGTACGAAGACGACTCGTTCGACATCAGCAGCATCGCCTTCGGTATTCGCAATGTTGATGATATCCAGACTGCACTGGCAGAAATGGCGCGGGTGGTCAGGCCGGGTGGAAAAGTAATGGTGCTGGAGTTTGGTCAGCCCTACGGTTTGATGAAGTATCCGTTCCGGTTGCACAGTAAATATGTTATTCCTTCACTGGGAGCATGGATCAGCGGCAACAAGGATGCATACCAGTATCTTCCTGAAACCAGTGCCGCATTTCCGGCAGGAGAACAGTTTGCAGCGGAGATGAAAAAAAACGGAAGATTTCAGTCCGTTGAATTTATTCCGCTCATGCAGGGGATTGCCTACATTTATTCCGGAAAAGTATTGTAATTGTCATCTGTTGTTTCCCGTGTTGTCCGGTATGCAGATTTGTGATGAGGGTATTTTCAGCCGGTTTTTTTGAGCAGGGACAGCATCCCGGACACATTGTATCCGAAATGCAGGGTGCATTGGTTTCCTTGTGACAAGTTCTGTATTTTATCCGATCACATTCCTCAACAAATTGATGAACATGAGAATTGAAGAAATCAAGTCGCTGCTGCCGCATCGTTACCCGTTCCTGCTGGTAGACCGCGTACTGGAGCTGGGAGAAAAAAATATCGTAGCCATCAAAAACGTCACTTCGAATGAAGAGTTTTTTAATGGTCACTTTCCCGGTGCAGCCGTCATGCCGGGAGTGCTGCAGGTGGAAGCTCTGGCTCAGGCCGGCTGTCTGCTGACACTAAAAAACAAAATTGATAATCCGGATGAAGTAATCATCGTCTTTTCGGGTATAAAAAATGCGCGGTTCAGAAGACCGGTAGTGCCCGGTGACCAGTTGCGGCTGGAGGTAGAGCTCGTCAGCTCACGCCGGAATTTCCTGACCATGGGGGGAAAGGCAACTGTGGACGGTGACATGGCTTGTGAAATTGAGGCAACCGCAGCTATTGTGCCCAAAGATAAATTATGAGTACACAACCACCATCAGCATCCGCATCCCGAATTACCACAAGAACCGTAGTTGAAATGAAGCACCGTGCTGAGAAAATCAGCATGTTAACGGCATATGACTACACCATGGCAAAGATTGTTGATCAGGCCGGTATCGAAATCATACTGGTCGGCGACTCAGCCAGCAATGTCATGGCCGGACACGAAACTACACTTCCAATTACCCTTGATCAGATGATTTATCACACACTTTGTGTGGTTCGCGGAGCTGAACGCTCTCTGGTTGTTGCCGATCTGCCTTTTATGAGCTATCAGGTTACTGATACGGGTGCGCTGAAAAGTGCCGGACGCATGATGAAAGAAGCCGGCGCTCATGCTGTCAAGCTTGAGGGTGGCGCATACATCGCATCTACCATTAAAAAAATTGTTGACGCCGGTATACCGGTCATGGGCCATCTCGGTCTTACTCCTCAGAGCATCTACAAATTCGGCACATACAAAGTCAGGGCAACGGAAGAGGAGGAGGCCCGTCAGCTCCTCGATGATGCCAGGAAGCTTGAAGAAGCCGGTTGTTTTGCTGTTGTCCTGGAAAAAATTCCATACAAGCTTGCCGAACAGGTTACTGCTGAACTTTCGGTTCCCACCATAGGGATAGGTGCCGGAAATGCATGTGACGGACAGGTTCTGGTGACTCATGATATGCTTGGACTTAACAAGGATTTTTCACCCAGGTTTTTGCGGCGATATGCCGATCTGCACACGGTAATGACAGATGCCTTCCATAAATACAAATCAGACGTAAAAAAGGGATTGTTCCCTGACACAAAAGAGCAGTATGAGTAACAGTTTATATGATGCCGAAAGGCGCATCCTTGTATGCAACGACGACGGAATTTTTGCACCCGGAATACGTGCTCTGGCCGAAGTAGCTGCGGAGTTCGGACAGGTTGATATCATTGCACCTGACCGCCAGCAAAGTGCGGTAGGTCATGCAATCACCGTATCCGATCCGCTCAGGGTTACGTCATTTCAGATAAACTCCAGGATGGAGGGACAGGCTGTGAACGGAACGCCTGCAGACTGCGTGAAACTGGGCCATGACAAACTTATGCAGAAAAAACCAGACCTGGTACTCAGTGGTATCAACCATGGTTCCAATGCGGGGATTAATATCATTTACTCGGGAACCGTCAGTGCTGCAACCGAAGCAACGATTCTTGGTTATCCGGCGATTGCCGTCAGCTGCATGGAATTCAGTGAATCGGCTGATCTGAGCGGAGCCCAGGAGGCGGCGCGCCGGGCTGTCCGCTATGTCCTGCAAAACGGACTTCCTGCAGGCGTCACACTGAATGTGAATGCACCCGGAGGTCCGCTGAAAGGTCTCCGCTGGGCCAAGCAGGCCAACAGCAGGTATGTTGAAGAATTTGAAGGCCGCGTTGACCCGCATAATAAACCCTATTTCTGGATAACAGGAAGACTGGAGATACTTGACAAAGGCGAAGATCTGGATCTCAACCTGCTAAAAAAAGGGTTTGGCACCATCACACCGATACAGTACGATCTGACCGCCCACTCGTTTTACGGCAAACAGGGAAGTGAACTGGAATAAGCTACAGTTTTGCTTCAACCAGCAGGTTCATAACATCTCTCCAGAAGTGCAGCCACTCCTTTCTGTGCTCGCGCATCAGTCCCAGCTTGATGAGTTCGAGATGTGACAGATACGTCGGGCGGATATGATCACCGTAAACGGCACTTTCTTTACTTACGAACCCGTCATTCACACCTTCATTTTCGTAGATAATATTGTTGAAATACCTGAGCGGAGTGTTGATTTTGTGACTGGTCCCTTTCCCGCAGGCAGACGAAAAGGAGAAATAGGGGATGCCGGGGACATCGGTAATCTTCTTGTTGAAAGACTCGTTGATATGCTTCCTGGTGAGTTGGTGCAAGGCACCGTCAGCGTCACTCGGAATATCGGGATATACTTTGTTGCCCATCATATTGGTGATATTTAATAACTGATCGCGTATGATTTTCGGAGTATTCAGTGCCGTCTCCGCAAGCGAGGAACCCCGGTGAGGAGTGCATATGGTTGTGACAGATGCAACGACATCAGCCAGATTGTGTTTATGCACCATGTGACGAATGTCAAGCCCGCCCATGCTGTAGGCTATAATGTTTACCCTGGGTGCCGATGTTTCAAGCATTATCCGCCCCAGAATTTTCAGCCACTCTGCTGACCGGACCTCAATTCGGGCATACGGCACGATGTTTGGCGCAAAAGCCATGACCCCGTGCTTTCTCATCTGCATGCACACATGGTGAAGCGGGGAAGGTGTGACAAACCCGGCAATGGTACCGTATCCGTGACAGAGAAGAACAGGATATCTGACCGGATACACATCCGGTTGGGGTAATGTTTTGACCATCCTTGCGATTTACCGTGTTTTGTTGATTAATTAATTTGTCAGCAATAAAGCACAGCCGAAGCACAACAGCAGTTCAGCACAGCCGGCGATTTGCAGAAAAAACGGATACCGGTCAGTCATGTGAAACAAAAACAACACCACCCCGCTGAATGCGAGGCACCCACTCCTCCAGCCACTCAAGCGACCTGTCCGTACCCCGCACCAGCATGCCCGGCCCGCCCGCCTTGCGCGCAAGGCGGGAAAAAGCAAGCATCCTGCGGTCAAACTCAAACCGGTCATCCGTACTCACTATCTCCATGTCATCCGCAAATGTCACCCCTACACCCAACTCCCGGACCCTCTCCAGATTCTCCCTCTCAGCACCATCAAGCCCCGCACCTCCATCCGTGCCATCCTGCCCGTCCGGCGCATCCGCCCGCCACGCTCCCTGCCCATTATGACCAAATGCCAGCAGCCTCACATCCCCGTGCCGTAAAGAAACGGCTTCAAGCGTGCGCTCCAGCCCGCTGTCATCAAATGACACAGGCTCGAACGTCCTTCCCGAATCATTCTTCCAGATCCATACCGGCGATGCGGTTTCTGACAGGGATGCCGCCCATCGCGACAACGACCGGCGCGATGAAGACCGCAGGACAATACCCACGGGGATATCCAGCCTGCGCAGCTTATCAAGCTGAGAGGATCGTGGCCGCTGATCAAAATAAACCATCAGTCCGGCAGGATGCGGGACACGAATGTACTCCTGATCCGTTCGAAGTGTCAGCGTTCTGATGATCTTGTCCTGATAGACCAGTTGCAGCGTAAGCTCTCCGTCCGGTACATCGGCATATCCGATGGTCTCAATTCGCAGCGGTTGCAGCTGTTTCCGGAGTTCTGCATGGTAGTGTGTCGCGGAAACCTGCACAGGCAGATCAACAGAATAGTGCTTTCTTGTGAAATCGTCGGTCACAGGGTACTCTGTGGTACGTACCCGGCCGGAACTGACATTGAACAAAGCCAGCTCCTGCACGATTAATGAGTCGGCCTGCGCCAGTGACCGCAGCCGTTGCGGCGACTCACCGGGGTAGAACAAAAGAATAGCAAGGGCGGCAAGGCACGAGCCGCTCAGCAGCCAGATCAGCAGTTTTTTTCTTTTCAATACCGTGAACGATGAAAAGTTCATTACCCTTTTGTCCGCAGATTATCCGCTGATGTGCCTATGCAGCTGCAGGTTTTGTTGTTGATTGATGAGGCCGGATTACTGTCATCCGGTGACTTGTGATTCAAATATTTGCTGTAAAAGCTGGCGTGCGACACTTTTTTTGCTGCCGCTAAGAGACTTTTCCATGTGCTCTCCCACCAGAACGACATTATTGGTATCGACGGCAAAGCCGGAACCGTCCATGGTGAGATCATTTCCAACAATCCAGTCGGCTTTTTTCCGGATGCGTTTTTCCCGTGACCTGGGCACCAGATCACGCGTTTCCATGGCAAACCCAATCAGTATCTGCCCTTTCTTCCGGTTTTCTCCAAGCCATTGCAGGATATCCGGCGTGCGTTCAAGAGTGATACTGAGTTCGGCACTGTCCTTGCTGACTTTGTGCTCGTGTTTTTGGGCAGGCCGGAAGTCGGAAACGGCCGCCGTCATAATGACAATATCGGCATCGGCATGGGCTTTGACCTGCCTGAACAATTCATCGGTAGAGCTGAAGGCGTGCCTGGTTATTGTTGCGTCCACACCCCCGGTATCGACGGACCCGGCATGCAGCAATGTGACACGTGCTCCGCAGGACCGGGCGGCGGCGGCCATGGCAAGCCCCATTTTTCCCGTCGAGGGGTTGGAGAGAAAACGGACCGGATCGAGGTGTTCGCGGGTGGCGCCGCAGGTGACCAGTACATGCTTGCCTTCAAGAAAACGGGAGGGTTCGGTGATGTGGTCCGATAAAATTTCTTCCATGCGGCCGATAATGCGGTCCGGTTCCGGCAGCCTGCCGATGCCCTGCATGCCGCTGGCAAGATAACCGGAATCGGGTTCAAGCAGATGAAAACCCATGTCACCGGCCTTTTCCAGATTGGAACGTGTAGCGGGTGACCGGTACATTTCACCGTCCATGGTCGGACAAATGAGTATGGGGCAGCGGGCGGCCAGGACGGTAGCCGTAAGCATGGAATCCGAAAAGCCGTGTACAATTTTGGCAAGACTGTTGGCGGTGCATGGCGCAATCACCAGCATATCGGCCCATTCCGCCCAGTGAATGTGGCGTGTCCAGTTCTCGCTTATTTGTGAAGGGTCTTCAGGAAAGATGTGTACGGGCACGTCGTGCCGTGTAATGGCGGCAAAAGTGTCTCCGCCGACAAACCGGGCAGCAGCCGCAGTCATGGTCACGCGTACTTCCGCACCGGCTTCCTGCAGTTCGCGTACCAGATAAACCGCTTTATAGGCGGCAATGCCACCGGTTACACCGATGACGATATTTTTGCCGCTTATCATGACATTCAGGAGTTCTCTTCGTCGTTTTCGGTGCCGCGGTAGTAGATCTTCTCTTCAATCAATTCGTTTACGGCACGCTGGGTAGGGTGGGGGCGTGCTTCGTATTCCTTGGTAATGCGTTCCTGCTCTTCGTTGAAGGTGTACTCCTCTTCCTCCTCAAATCCTTCAAAGTACTTGAGCTTTTCGTCAAGCTCCATTTTCTCCTGGGCTGCGATCTGACGGGCACGCTTAGAGAGGATGACAATACCTTCGTATATATTTCCTGTAGTGCTTTGAATCTTTTCAAGATCCAGGGACTTGACTGCCATATGATTTGCTATCAGTGGGTTTTTGATTGATTCATAAAGGAGTGTACAAGCGAATGGAGTTCTTTGTAACAGCGTTCGAGATCGTCGTTGACTATTACATGGTCGAACTTGTCGGCATATGTCAACTCCATTCTCGCACGGTCAAGGCGAAGCTGCAGGGTCTCATCACTCTCCGTTCCACGATTTTTAAGTCGTTCAATCAGTACTTCGTCGGACGGTGGCTTGATGAAAACGGCCAGGGCTTCATCTCCGTATTGCGACTTGATATTCATCGCTCCTTTTACTTCGATGTCGAACAAAATAAAATATCCTTTTTTCAGCTCTTTTTCAACTTTGCTGATCAGCGAACCGTAACGCCTGCCGCCATAAAACTCCTCCCACTCCAGAAACTCATTTCTTTTTACTGCGGCATCAAATTCCTCAGGTGAAATGAAAAAATAATCCTTGCCGTGAACTTCGTGTGACCGGGGCGGACGTGTTGTGGCGGACACGGAAAACTTCATATCGGGAAAGTCGTTAAGCAACCGGCGGGCAAGGGTGGTTTTGCCGGCACCGCTGGGGGCTACGAGAATAATGATCTTTCCTCTTTTGACCTGGTCAGTTTCTGAAGGTTCCGGATTCTTGCTTCCGGATGATGTTTTGTTTTCCGTCACGCGATATTCTGAATTTGTTCCCTGATGTTTTCAACTATTTCTTTCATTTCCACAACCGACCTGGAAATTTCCGGGCTATGTGCTTTTGACCCGATGGTATTGATCTCACGATGCATTTCCTGCAGTATGAAATTAAGTTTTTTTCCCTGCGAGGCAGTGCTTTGCAGAGATTCGCCAAAATATGTAATATGTGAATCCATCCGTACCAGCTCCTCGGATATGTCCAGCCGGTCAGCCAGAATGGCAATTTCCTGCTCTATGCGATCTTCATCAACCCGGCTGTCATCAAGCAGCTGGGTGAGGCGTTCCGACATTTTTTTCCTGGCTTCTTCGATGCGGCTTTTTTCGTTTGCCGAGACGTCTTTGCAATGTGTTTTCAGCATCTCGATACGTTCTTCAAGGTCTTTCTGAAGGTTTTTCCCTTCGCTGCGCCGCATTTGCACCAGCTCTTCGACGGCTTGCTTCACTGCTTTTTCAGCAACCTGGTACTGTTTCTGCATCAGTTCGGAATCTTTTGCTGATACATCAAACAATTCATCGAAAACGAGCAGGTGATCAAGTGTTACCGGTTCACTGATTCCGGCAACTGATTTTATTTTTTCAAGAGTTTTCAAACGTGTCTTGAGGATATCTTCTCTTACAGGAACCGGGTCGGTATCGTCGGCGTGGTACTCAATGTCTATTGTCATGCTGATTTTGCCGCGTGAAATTCCTTTCTGGACAATATCTTTGATTTGCTGTTCAAAGGGCTGCAGCTGTGGCGGAAGTTTTGGCGTTACTTCACAGTAGCGGTTGTTGACTGACCTGATTTCTGTGGTAACACGAATGCTGCCGGAGGTGTGTTCTCCCCGGCCATATCCGGTCATGGATTCAAGCATGATAAAATGGTATTGTAGGGTTACTTATGGCTGCGACGCCAAAAATAATCAGTTTCCGATAATTTTTTGAATATCAGCAGCCAGTTCTTCTGCCTTTTCACGGTTTCCTGCTTCGGAGTAAATCCGGATAATGGGCTCTGTGTTGGATTTTCTCAAGTGAACCCATCCATCCGGGAAGTCGATTTTCACGCCGTCGAGTGTGTTCAGTTTTTCCGCGGAATAGTGTTCTGCAACTCTTGCCAGAACATCATCAGCATCCAGATCCTGCAGCAATATTTTGGTTTTGGTAATGACGTAATCAGGCATTTCCGACCGGATCAGCGAGGCTGGTTTGCGGGTTTCAGCCATATGCTGAAGCATCATCGCAATGCCCGCAAGTGCATCCCGCCCGTAATGCAGATCCGGGTTAATTACCCCGCCGTTGCCCTCTCCGCCAATGACAGCACCGGTCCGCTGCATCTCTTTGACCACATTGATTTCGCCGACGGGTGAACGATGGCACTCCTGCCCGTATTTTGCTGCTATGTCATCAACAATTCTGGATGACGACAGGTTTGTTGCTACAGGTCCGGGTTTCTTACCAAGCATGAAGTCAAAGGCAATGGCCTGTGTGTATTCTTCACCCAGCAGCTCACCGTTTTCATCAACTATGGAAAGTCTGTCAGCATCCGGATCGGTTACAAAGCCAATGTCATAGCTGCCGTTTTTAATCAGCCCGCAGATTTCTCCAAGATGTTCGGGCAGCGGTTCGGGATCGTGGGGAAAGCGGCCGTCCGGTACACAATTCATGCAGTGGACCTGTTCGACGCCGAGCCGCTCCAGAAGCCGCGGGATGGCCTCCGAACCCGCACCGTTCACGGCATCCACGGCGACCTTGAACCGTGCTTTTGCAATCTGTTCCTTGTCGATATATGGCAGCCCGAGTATGGCGTCGATGTGAGCCTCAAGAATGGTTTCATTGCACCAGACTTTGCCGGTTCCGGTGTAATCGCGATAGCGGATGCTGTGGTTTCGTGCGATGCGGATTACTTCGCTGCCTTGTTTTTCATCCAGAAATTCGCTTTTTCCGTTAAGAAGTTTCAGTGCGTTCCATTCAGCGGGGTTGTGGCTTGCCGAAATAATGATGCCGCCGGAAGCTTTTTGCTGCAGTACGCCCATGGCAACCGTGGGAGTGGGCACGATTCCCAGATTTACTACATTGCATCCGGTAGCCTGCAGTGAAGCGGTCACAATGCGCTCACACAACTCGCCGGTGACCCTGCTGTCGCGTCCGACAACAACGGTTCCGCCGTTCAGCCAGGTGCCAAATGCCGAAGCGAAGAGAGTCAGGTTTTGAGGAGTCAGATCACTTCCGAAAATTCCGCGGATTCCGGAAATGGATACCATCAGGGACATAAACAGAGAGTTGGAGATTGAAAATTTTTGTTTGTCATTTCTGTGTCCGGATGCCTTGCCGGTAAACAGTGCAGAAAGCCGGGTGCCCAAGTATACAAAATATCTGATCAAAATATGTTCAGTAAGCCCTTGATGAGCATTTTGTTGGATGTATTTCAGACAAATAACCAGAAATAATTCGCAGAATATTCATACTTCTTGATTACTTTTTACGTGTTATATCACATACCCAGGTGTCCTGGCGGTGCTAATGTAGAGTTATTATAAATAGACTGTGCCGGTCTGCTGTCCGGCGAAAAATAATGACAAATACTTTATATTAAGCCCGAATTTTTAAATCATAATTACTGCGAAAAACAAGTATTTATATCTATGTCGAAAGCAGCCACCTTCCTTACGTCTCAAGTGGGCAGAAAGATTGCAACAGGAGTTACCGGTATCGGTCTGGTTCTGTTCATTATAGTCCACTTGCTGGGTAACCTTGCCTATTTTGCGGGACCCGAAGCAATTAACACCTATTCCCACACCCTTCATCAGATGGGGCCGATTCTCTGGATTGTGCGGCTCGGCCTGCTGGCGTTCTTCCTGTACCATGCCTGGCTGGGAATTTCTATCTGGCTGGAAAAGCGCCGGGCGCGTCCGGAGGGATATCAGGTTTATGCAAGCCGCGGAGGTGCCAGCAAGCAGAACTGGAGCTCCCGTTCCATGATTATCACCGGTGTGCTTTTGTTGCTTTTTGTAATCACACACCTGAACACCTTCGCCTTCCATGACTTTTCCTATATCGAACATGGCGGAGTGGAGATGCATAACGTGCACGAACGTCTAACAGAAGTTTTCGCACAACCGCTTTATACCGTGTACTACGTAGCGATCATGATCCTTCTGGGCATGCATTTGCGCCACGGTGTCTGGAGTGCATTTCAGTCTCTCGGCTGGATGTCACGTAACACCAACCCGATAATCTACAGTGTGGCCCTTGTGCTTGCTGTAATCATTGCAATCGGGTTCATCGGTCTCCCTGTCAGTATTTATTTTGGATTGGTTTAATCGGAGTTAGCTATTATGACTGCAAAAAATAACGGAATATTGAATTCAAAAGTCCCTGAAGGAAGTCTGCAGGACAAATGGGACAATCATATTAACAGTCTCAAACTTGTCAACCCTGCGAACAAGCGAAAGTTTACGGTCCTTGTTGTCGGAACCGGACTCGCCGGTGCATCGGCTGCCGCATCGCTGGCCGAACTGGGATACAATGTAAAAGTATTCTGCATCCAGGATTCACCGCGGCGTGCGCACAGTATCGCTGCTCAGGGCGGGATCAACGCAGCCAAAAATTATCCCAACGATGGTGATACCATCTGGCGGTTGTTTCACGACACCATAAAGGGCGGGGATTACCGCTCCCGTGAGGCGAATGTATACCGTCTTGCCCAGGTCAGCAATGACATCATCGATCAGTGCGTGGCACAGGGCGTCCCGTTCGCACGGGAGTATGGCGGACTGCTTGACAACCGCTCTTTCGGCGGAGCTCAGGTCAGCCGAACATTTTATGCCCGGGGCCAAACCGGACAGCAGCTTCTGCTTGGTGCCTATTCGGCCATGATGAGGCAGGTCAGCACCGGCAAGGTAGAAATGCTTTCCCGCCGCGAAATGCTTGACCTGGTAAAAGTAGATGATAAAGCCAAGGGCATTATCGTGCGAAACCTCACTACGGGTGAAATCGAACGCTATGCCGGTGATGCCGTACTGATGTGCAGCGGAGGTTACGGCAATGTTTTCTATCTGTCCACCAATGCCAAAAACTCCAATGCGACGGCTATCTGGAGATGTTACAAGCGCGGGGCTCAGTTTGGCAATCCCAGCTTCACCCAGATTCATCCGACCTGTATCCCGGTATCCGGCAAGTATCAGTCCAAGCTTACCCTGATGAGTGAAAGCCTCAGAAATGACGGACGTGTCTGGGTATCCAAAAAGAAAAACGACAAACGCCACCCCAACGACATCCCCGAAGATGAAAGGGACTATTTCCTGGAGCGCAGATATCCGAGCTTTGGCAACCTGGTTCCAAGGGACGTAGCTTCACGAAATGCCAAGTATGTATGTGACGAAGGCAGGGGCGTCGGCAAAACCGGTCTTGCGGTCTATATGGACTTCAAGGATGCCATCAATAACTTTGGTGAGGAAACCATTAAGGCTAAATATGGCAACCTGTTTGCCATGTATGAAAAAATTACCGGTGAAAACCCGTATGAAGTACCGATGCGTATCTATCCCGCCGTTCACTTTACGATGGGCGGACTCTGGGTGGATTACAATCTGTCATCGACCGTACCCGGACTTTATGTGCTTGGTGAGGCAAACTTTGCTGACCACGGCGGCAACCGACTGGGAGCCAGCGCATTGATGCAGGGACTTGCCGACGGCTACTATGTCATACCCAATACTCTGGGTGATTATCTGGCTGAAAACCTGCATGCCGATAAAGTAACCACCGAGCATGAATCATTTGACAAAGCGGAAAAAGAGACCAGAGACCGGATTAACAAGCTGCTGAATGTAAAAGGCAAAAAGACGGTACTGGATTTCCACCGCGAGCTGGGTGATCTGATGTGGGACAATGTCGGTATGTCACGCAACAAGGAGAATCTGGAAAAAGCTATCAAGCGCATAGCCGAACTGCGGGAAGAGTTCTGGAAGGATGTCAATATTCCGGGTGAGAGCACCACATACAACAAATATCTGGAATATGCCCTGCGTGTAGCCGACTTTATGGAACTTGGTGAGCTGATGGCACGTGATGCACTGGACAGGGAAGAGTCCTGTGGCGGGCATTTCCGCGAAGAGCATCAGACCGATGATGGTGAGGCGGTACGTGATGATGAAAACTTCAGTCATGTATCCAGCTGGGAATACAAAGGTGATGACAAAGAGCCTGTAAAACATAAGGAAGAGCTCGAGTTTGAGTTTGTCACGCCCACCCAGCGAAGCTACAAATAACCCCCTGACCGTCTGAATGAGAAATTTTTTAAACCCAAGCTTTAGAGGAATAAATAATGAGTGATCAAATCATGACCATTCACCTGAAGATCTGGAGACAAAAAGACCGCAACTCTCCGGGCAAACTGGTGGATTATACGGTGGATGATGTCAATCCGGACATGTCATTTCTGGAAATGCTCGACTGGCTCAATGAACGCCTGATGAATGAAGGTGAGGAGCCCATTGAGTTTGACCATGACTGCCGCGAAGGCATTTGCGGATCCTGTAATCTCGTGCTCAATGGAATGGCACACGGTCCCATGCCCGGAACTGCAGTTTGCCAGCTCCATATGAGGAAGTACAAAGACGGCGATACGATAGTAGTGGAGCCATGGCGCGCCAAGGCATTTCCGATGATCAAGGACCTCGTTGTGGACCGGGAAGCTTTCGACCGCATCATGTCTGCGGGAGGATATATTTCCGTGAATACCGGGGCACCTGCCGACGCCAATGCGTTGCCGATCAATAAGTTTGATGCTGACTTGGCGTTTGATTATGCAGCATGCATCGGATGCGGAGCCTGTGTGGCCGCCTGTCCCAATTCTTCGGCTTCACTGTTTACCGGCGCCAAAATCGCCCAGCTGGCTCATCTGCCTCAGGGCCATCCGGAACGTAAAAAACGCGTGGTTAAGATGGTCGACAAAATGGCTGAGGAAGGCTTCGGAGACTGCTCAAACTTTGCCGAGTGCGAAGCCGTTTGTCCGGCTGAGATCTCGATAACAGCTATTGCCGAAATGCGGCGTGAATACGTAAAGGCTTTGAGCGAGATTGAGTAATTTGTTGGCCTGACAGGTTTCAGGTGTAAAGACAGCACAGATCAGCGAATACAAACGCAGCATATCTTCAGGGTATGTTGCGTTTTTTGTTACAGGCTGTTTTTTGTCAGCCGGAACAGGGTTACTTTTTACAGCACATTTCCCTATGCTATTCTGATCAAAAGCTTATGTCCTGATTTTCATACTCCCGGAAGTACCATGAACAACGATGACCTGTTTTTAAGAGCAAAAGCCAGTCTGAAGTCGCACTGGGGGTTTGATGATTTCAGACCCGGACAGGACGAGGTCGTGCGTTCCGTGTTGTCGGGTAATAATACGGTGGTACTCTTCCCGACAGGAGGAGGGAAGTCGCTCTGTTACCAGGTTCCTGCTACCGTGCTTGACGGAATAACCATTGTTATATCACCGCTTGTGGCACTGATGCAGGACCAGGTCTTTCAGCTGCAGAAAAAAGGCGTTTCTGCAACATTTATTAACAGCACCATCTCCGGCAGCGAAGTAGAGCAGCGGCTGATCAATGCACGCAACGGAATGTATAAACTGCTGTATTGCGCACCGGAACGTCTCGAGACAACATTATGGCAAAACATGATGCCGGATCTGACTGTTTCCATGATTGCCATAGATGAAGCTCATTGCATTTCTGAATGGGGGCACGATTTCCGGCCTGTGTACCGCAGAATACCCGATATGATGGCTTCTGTGGCCGATAATATCCGCTGGCTGGCACTCACAGCAACAGCAACTCCGGAGGTCAGATCCGATATCATAGGTGCATTGAAGCTGGACAACCCGGAGGTTATCTCCAGGGGGTTCAACCGCCCTAACCTCAAATGGTGGGTCATCCGGGAAGAACAAAAAAAACGAAGACTCAGGGAAATTTTGACCAAAGCATCCGGCAGCGGTCTGATTTATGCCGGAACCCGGGCAGGATGCGAGCATCTTTCTGACTGGCTCACCCGTCAGGGATGGCATTGTGAGCCTTATCATGCCGGGCTGGGCTCTCAGGAGCGGGAAGATATTCAGAATCGATGGATTGACGGAACATTGCCTCTGGTTGCAGCTACCAATGCTTTCGGGATGGGCATAGACAAGCCCGATTGCAGGTTTGTAATCCATTACGATATTTCAAAGTCGATGGAAGCGTACTACCAGGAGGCCGGCAGGGCAGGAAGGGATGGCAAGGAAAGTTATCCGATTCTGCTGGTCAGACCGGCTGACCTTCAGTCGGCAAAAAAAGCAATTAAAGACTCCTGGCCCGACCGGAATCAGCTTTCACTGACCTATAGTGCCGTTTGTGATCACTGGAACCTTGCCGCCGGATCCGAAATGGATGATGTCCGGAAAATTGATATTGAGCAGGTTTGTAAACGTTCCGGATTGTCACCAAGACTGGTGTGGTCGGGAATCCGTATCATGGATCAGCTTGGTGTTTTAAAGCTGGCCAGGACGGAGGAGCCCAAGGCAGGCATCCTGATTTTGTCATCACGGGACGGCCTGCAGGACAGACTGTCCCGTATGGATAAGCCGGCAAAGCGTGAATTCATTGATAATCTGTCCCGGATTATGGGACCGGCCGTTTACAACCGGATGGTGTACATTGAAGAGCGGCATCTGCGCAATCATCTTCAGATCACTGGAAAAATGCTTGCCAACGGACTTGAAATCCTTCAGAAAGAGGGGATTATCAAATATGAACTAATTCGAAATGAACCTGTCGGCAGAATTCTTGAAGCTCGTTATCAACGATTTCCTCACAATGATAAAGAGATCCTGGCACACCGCAACCGGCTGCTGAAAAAGTTCGATTACATGACCGGATTTGTGGAAACAAAAAGCTGCCGCAGCCGCTACATTCGCATTTACTTTGGTGAAAAAGAGGTGCCTCTCAGATGTGGAAACTGTGACAACTGTTTGCAGACCCGGGAAAATCACGTCACAAACGATGATATCAGAAAAGTTGCATCGCTGCTTCGTGAGGAGCCGATGGGGTTTAAGGTATTACAGAAAAAAACCAGATGGCAACGGTCTCATTTGAAAAAAGTACTGGCGCACATGATGAGGGAAGAGCATATTACACAGCTTGAGGATGATACGGAAAGCTATTCCATTTCATCATAAGGATTACTCATGATGAAACGTCATCATGCTATTTTCATAAGGAATCTTCCGGTGTGCTTCTTTCCGCTTCACGGGATTTTCTGACTTCGTTGAGATGATCTGTAATCTCCTTGCTTGCTTTATCAAGCCGGCTTCTGACCTCCCTGTATCTGAGCGACTGTGCTTTCATGTCACGATGATAATACTCATGTGAATTTTGAAATTGGTCACGGTCTATCCCGTAATGTTCAAGGACGGCTTTCTGCCCCTCTTCAAAGACCTCCTGATCATCTTTGATCTCCTTTAATGAAGCCAGCAAGTGCATTTCGACAAGTATATCGACGTAGGTATCCTCATCGATGAGGTTGTCAGGGGCACTCCGGTCGCATCCCGCACCTGAAACCAGCAGAAGCATCAAAATGGGGATAGTATACAATATTATGTTTTTCATGCGGTGAGACCGTGTGCAGCAGAAATCAAACCAGCTGCAGGTGTCACCCCGATGGTTTCGGGATGAGCGGCCTGAGCGTGATTTCGTCGATCAGAAAGTTGTCGGGTGTTTCAAGAATATGTATCAGTGTATTGGCAACGTCTTTGCCCTGCAACATATTGGAATGTGTTCCCCCATGATCGTCAAAAAACTCTGTGGCAACAGATCCGGGATATATGCAGGTTACTTTGATTTTATCATTGCGGAGCTCTTTCATCAGGGCTTCACTGAATCCGCGAAGACCGAATTTGGATGCGTTGTATCCGGATAAATTCGGGTTGCCGATAAGTCCGGCCACTGAAGCGATGTTGACAATATGCGCAACATCATCCTTTTTCTTCATGAATGGCACAATGAGGCGGGTGATCCTGAATACAGAGGTAAGGTTCGTATTGATCATGGTATCCCAGTCTTCCGGTGGCATTTCATCCACAGCTCCGAAAAGCCCCAGACCTGCGTTATTGACCAGAATATCCGGCTGGTGATTGTCAGAAAATGTTTCTTTGATCCAGTTTTCCACCCCCTGATGATCATTCACATCAAGGGTTACAGGAACGAACAAATCTCCAAGCTGCGATTGTATTGAAGACAGCTTATCGGATCGTCTGGCCAGACCGTAAACACGGCTCCCTTTTGATGTCAGTGCTTTAGCGAATTCGGCACCGATACCGCTGCTGGCTCCGGTTACAATGGCAACTTTTCCTTTTAAATGCATAATGGGCCTTGTTTAGTTTGAAAATTTTCTGCTTTCAAGGATTTCAGTAAATATAAGGCCCATTATCCGAATATCGTTCGCCGAATGCAGAATCGTTTGTGCAAAAATGGGTGTGACTGCCGTATTCTCCTATCGACCAGCAATCCGGGGGTCGTCTGCTTCATCGATATATTCAATTCCCCATGGCCCGTTGCCATGCAGCTGAATAACCGTTTCTTCTTCAACATATCCGAACATGGGGTCACCCGGTGGCATTATGGCTAGGCTTCCCTGAGGTAATTTCCGCGTTTTGTCACGATCGAACTCTTTTCCGTGAGCAAAGTGCAGCGTCCCGGATATAACAGTTACCCTTTCGTATTCCGGATGAATATGCGGTTTGATTTTGTAACCGGGCTCCATTTTGAGCCGGAACGTGAACGGCTCTTCTTCACTCAAGTCACCTTCTATATGGGCAATTTTGGCTCCTTCACCCATCGATGCAACAGGCTCCCATTCCAGTTCATCAGGAACAAGCATGAAATGCCCGTCCTGGTCATGCTGCTCATGTGCATGAATAGCAATCATAAAAAAGGCCGGAACCATGACAGTCAATAACAATTTCTTTTTGGTATACATACTTTCCTCCTGCATTTATTTGATTAGTATGTTTCAAAATCAGAAACATATTCAGGAAAATCTGACTCTGTCAGTAACTCCATTTATCCCAGTAGGGGTATAAGGTACAAATAAACAAATACATGCTTTTAAGTCAATGATAATAATTCGTATGTGTTTGTCAGTACACCGGCGGGACAGGTATTATAGCGGGGTGATTATTCTGACACTTTTTCCATCTTTTACAGCATGAACATCCGAAGTCAGGTCCTTGAAAACCTCGCCGTCGGCGTGAAACGGTACCGGATCAGATGTCTGAATCCGGACATTACAGCTCCTGCGGATAATGATATCCGGATGATTGTCTGCCCCATAAATCATAATCCGGAGCAGCAGCCATATCCGCTTACATTTTCGTACATCTCTGATCATGATCACCGTATAATTCCGGCCGGAAGGATCAGCTCCGGGGGCAATTTGTATTCCACCCCCTTCAAAAGGGCCGTTGGCAATGGTAGTCATCAATAATCGCTCAGTTATGACTTCCTCGCCGAGGGACACCTTCATTTGAACGCCCCTCCATCTGAATATGGAAATAAGTATGCCGGCCATGTACTTAAAACGTCCTGCAGGAAATCTGATGCGATTTGCCAGCCCGGCTACGTGCCCGTCGTAACCAATCCCAAGCGTATTGATAAAGCGGCACTGAGCTTTCTGTTCAGGGTCTTGCTGATTGAATGATTTTGGGCTTTTTTCCGGCCAATAAGATACGTTGCCTGCAAAAATATCACGAATCCGGGAATGAAAATCCTTGCCGTGACGTGCTGGTCCGGCTGAGCCGCCGGCGATACGGCTGATATCTGCATTGTCCGGATGCCCGGTTTGCCTGCTGTTACCTTTACCAAGGAACTGTCTCAGCAGTCCAGCCGCTTTTTTTTTATTACAGGGTATTTTCAGGCTGCGTGCAATGTCATTTCCGCTACCCGCCGGAATGATACCCAAAAGAGTGCTGCTTCCGGCAATGGAGCAGGCCGCGGTACTGATTGTTCCGTCACCCCCTGCAACAATAATTACCCGGGATTTTCCTGCTGCCTCCATTGTCATTTCCCGCACTTTCTGCAGTGAATCCGGGAACAGCATAGTGCATGCGGGTTCGAAGTCTTTGAGCAGTTTCCGGATCCTGTATTGTGAGTATGTTCTCCTTTTAAGGCGAATGAAAAGACCGGACTTCAGTACCGGTTCGGGACGCAGTATGACAGATATGGAGGACGAGTGAGATATGGCTTTTCTGGCTTGGCGGGTTAAATAGTACCAAAACATGATATACCTACAGAAGCCGTCGAAGCACATCCTGATAACCCGGATATGCCGAAAGTATCTGGTCTCCTGCCATTTCAAAATCCTCGAAATCAAATCCGGGTGCAACGGTACATCCTGCCAGAGAATAATCTTCCCGGACGGTTTCATCTGATCCCGTTTCGCTTTCATCGACTGTTACCCCGAACCAGGTTCCGGCAGGTACCATGTACTGGTACCGTTCACCTCTTTCTGGATTGCTTCCCAGCCGGACAGCATTATAAGAGCCGTTGGAGCCGAACATGTGTATGACCAGGGGAAGGCCGCGGTAAAAATGCCACACTTCGTCAGACTTTATCCGATGAACCCGGGAGCGCTCTCCAATGGTGAGCATGAAATAAATGGCAGTACTGAAGGTGCGGGCACCTTTGAAACGCTCGGGAAGATGTTCGGCTTTAACGAGCTCAGAAGAGCGATAGACCTCGCGATAGTACCCGCCTTCGGGATGCGGTTTCAGTTTAAGCTTCTTATACCAGTAATCACCTGTAAATTGTTGAGAAATGTTATCGCTCATTATTCCCGGATCTTTTTTTGGGGTGGAATGTGTTGGTATTTAAGATCATTGCTGTCCACTTAAAATAAGTTAAGGGACAATTGGTTGTAATTCGGTTCTTTGACAACTTGATAGTTCACGTTTTTAAGCAACTCATCAACGGGTGTTTTATCTAAAAGTGATATACCCAGAAC